>NZ_JBHTLD010000340.1:0-3131 GCF_042678745.1 Pontibacter rugosus
ATGGATCTTTTATAATGCTGTTCGCAATTAATTTTTTCATCTTCTTTTACAATCAAAAGTATTTGGCAGTAGTTGAGAATCAGAGAAGGAAGTCTAAAGACTACTATACTTATGTAAGTATAGCTTATGCACTCATAAGCGTAATTGCCCATCTTTATGTAAACCTCTAAGTTCTATTGCTAGCTTGAGCTTTGCTTGCACCAGTTTAAGCTGCCTCAAATTTGAAAGAGCACAACAACCTAAAATTCCAATATGAAAACAGATAAGTCACTAAACAATGAGGTAGAGCAGGAGCTCGTATTAGATACAGCTTCGCGATCTTTATTAAGATCAGTATCAACATGGAGTAAAGTTCTGGCTGTGGTAGGTTTCTTAGTGGTGTGTGGGAGGCTTTTCTTCACGCTCAAACAAGGTGTGTGGAGCCCTGATGATGCTGAAGGTGCTGCCTGGGCAGTTGGCAGATTTGTCCTTGATGCCGTATACTTCTGCATAGCGGTATGCCTGCTTCTGTTTTCAACCAGAATAGACAAAGCATTTAGTCAAAACAGCCAAGCGCTATTAGTAAGCGCTTTAAGCGATCTAAAGTTGCTTTTCAAATTGGCGGGTATATTCGCCATGATAGTTACAGTATCTTTTATACTATGGCAGCTGTTTGTGGAAAGCAGCTTTTGAAGCAAGCGAGTCCATACAAGTTCAGGAAGCACACCCATCGCGGTGTGCTTTTGATTTTATAAAGTGTCCAAGTAGATTCTTACGTAACTTAGCAACCAGACAAGTATAGATACTATGAAATCAACGGGAGGAGCAAGTGAATTTATTGTACGCTCTAACGAGATAGATTACCGAGGGCAGGCTACCATGCCAGCACTGGTAAGTTATATGCAGGAGGCAGCCTGGAGCAATACACAGGAACTAGGCATATCTATGTATGATTTGCTGGAACGTGGGCTTACGTGGGTGCTGCAGCGCATGCGCATAGAGATGTTCCGATATCCTGCACACAACGAAGAAATAATTGTAGAAACCTGGGCCTCGGGCCGGGAGCGCGTGTTTATGTACCGCGATTTCAGGATTTATACTTCAAATCGGAAGCTACTAGGGCAGGCAACAAGCGTGTGGCTGGTGATGGATGTGGTGAAACGCCAGTTGGTGTCAGTACCCGATTTTATTTCGGCGATGGAGATCGTGCCGGGGCGGGAGCCATTACCTTTTGCCAAAGGTAAGCTGCCACAGCTACAGGAGCCACAGCAGGAACAGCAAATGCCTGTGCGCTGGCACGACATAGACCTGAACCGCCACGTTACTAATACCCGCTACCTGCAATGGGCCCTGGATACCCTGCCGCTAGAGCTACTGGAGCAAAAGCAACTGCAAAAGCTAGACATCATCTTTAAAGCAGAGAGTGTGCTGGGAGATACTGTTGCATCGGCTACAGCCCGGAACGATGAAAATGAAAACGTATACTTGCACCGGCTTACTAGCCAGGAAAGCGGCAAAGAGCTGGTGCAGGCTGTTACAGAGTGGAAGGTGCTGGAGCAGGTATAAATTCAAAAACAAAATTTAATTTAACATCAATGGTAGACATAAGAAGAGGAACCATAGACGACCTGCCGCAGGTGCATGCGCTGATACGCGAGTTAGCTGAATTTGAGAAAGCACCGCAGGAGGTAACCACCACTGTGCTGGAAATGGAACGCGACGGCTTTGGTGAAAACCCAATCTATAAGTTTTTTGTAGCCGAAGGCGAGAACGGTATTGTAGGCATTGCTTTATACTATACGGCCTATTCCACGTGGAAAGGCCGCACGTTATACTTAGAAGACCTGGTGGTGACAGAGTTTATGCGCCGCACTGGCATCGGCAGAAAACTGTTTAACGCCGTTGCGCAGGAGGCGAAAGATACCGGAGCCAAGCGCTTCAGGTGGCAGGTGCTGGATTGGAATGAGCCTGCTATTACTTTCTACAAGCAGGTGGGGGCTGAAATAAGCAGCGAGTGGTATACCTGTACCATGACAGAAGAGCAGATACAGCAGTATGCGAATTAGCACCCATAATGCATCAAAACAGCAAGGCCAGCTACTGTAGAGTAGCTGGCCTTGCTGTTTTAGTGTTGTCGTAATTAGCTTTTACGTTCTACGTCTTTAGCTACAACCTCCAGCATAGACCGGAATATGACATACTTGCCGTTATAACGGTTGTGATGGCGTGCCTCCAGTTCTGCTTCGCTGTTATTTTGATATTCCTCCAGATCCTGCAGGTTGCGGCAGGTGTACTGCACTGCATAGGTGGTGCCATCGTTTGCTATCTCATGCATCAGGCGGCTAATCTGGTTGCCCAAAAAGTAACCCGTACCCATTACAGCTGGTATGTGCACCTCTTTCATCCATTGTAGCCACTCCTCAGCTACAGTGTTATCAATACTAATTGTCTCGTTATACAAAATCATACCCAAAAGTACGAAATTCTGCGGGAAGTGGTCTGGCAGAAAACAGAACAGCCTGTGCTATGCAAGCACAGGCCGTTTAAGGAAATATAATTGTTTAAAGTGAGACTTTATTTGCAGCTCCAGCGACCTGCCAAGCCATCGTAATAGCCTTCGGCAGGGTTAGGCTGGTAAGCCAGCACGAGTGGCTTTGCATCAGTCTGCGGAACCAATTGCAGCTGCCCTTGGCTGAGCTGAATGTACACTACGCCTCTGCTGCCTGTTACAGCCTTTAGCGTATGTGCTTTGTTGTTTACCAGGTAACTGCTGTTGCTGTTTAGGCCAGTAGCAGTTAGTTCTGTAATACGATATACTTTAGACGGTGAGATAGCTCCTGAGCTTGCCAGTGAAACCTTATCATTGCTTTCCAGCTTTCCGCCTAGCCAAAGGTCTTCACCCAGGCAATTAGACGTTTCGGCAATCAGGTCGAAGTAAACCTCATCAGATGCATTCTCAATAGCTGCAACAGTAATAGAAGGTGCCTTGATAGGGGCAACTACTGCTGTAGTATTGTGCTGCTCATCTACTTCACGCTCTACCCGGGCAGAACAAGAAGCCAATACAAGCAGCGATACGATTATCAAAACAAATGAGTTTACATCGGAAATTTTCAGAGTAGAATTTTTATTCATAAGCGAAGTATTTTTTT
>NZ_JBHTLD010000341.1:0-3102 GCF_042678745.1 Pontibacter rugosus
TGAAGTTCAGCCAAATAATGCAGGCCTCGTATATATCTTAATATAAATAAGAAGGAAATTGATTTACAGAAACTGTTAGGTATAATTTAATTATGAAAAGTTTATTATCAAGAGTTGAATCGAAGAAGATAGATAAAGCGGCCGCCATGCTGAAAGTATTGGCTCACCCGAAAAGATTAGCGATAGTGGATTTGTTGGGAAAAGAGGATAAAATGACTGTAACTGAGATATATAAGCAGTTAGACCTCCCTCAGGCAATCGCTTCGCAGCACCTTATTACACTTAAAGACAAGGGTGTGCTCTCGTCTTTTAAAGTGGGAACGAAGATATATTACTCGCTTGCTATCCCCAAATTAATTGATGTGATTGACTGCTTGGAAGAGTGTTGTTTGGACATTTAATAGTTTGCCAACCCCCTTGGCACAGCAGTTAATTGCTATGATACAAACAGCTGAGGCCTCTGTAACCTACCTAAAAAGGGTAATTACAGAGGCCTCAGCTATTATATTGACTAAAAAAAAATGGCTGTTTACCCAGCTCTAATGATTAGCTTCCGTTGGCTGATTCTCGAGGTTGAAGAGATCGTTCAGCACGTCGATCAATGTTTCTGCTTCGCCGCGCTTGCAAGCTGCTTTTAACTGTAGTACCGGCAGCTTAATAATTTTTTGCATCATCGACTTGGTGATGCTGTCCATCATCTTCGCTTCTTTTGGACCCAGCTTTTTCATATAGCGATCCATCTCTTCCTGGCGTATTGCCTCCAGTGCGTTCTTCAGCCGGTGGATAGTAGGAGACACGATCATTTCCTTTGACCAATCATTAAACTGATCGATAGACTCGGCGATAATCTCTTTTACTTTCGGCACAGAATTGATGCGGCGCTGTAGTGCTTCAGAAGCTTTGTTCTGAATAGTATCAATGTTATAAACCAGCACACCCGGCACGCTCTCTACTTCCTGCTCTACGCTGCGTGGCACCGATAAGTCAATAAAGAATTTAAACGTGAGCACATCCAGCCGCTTTACCATCTCCTTGGTGAAGAAAGGTGTTTCGCGGGCTACTGACGAGATGATAACATCTGCTGCCTTCATGCCTTGCACAATATCCTCAAACGGAAGCACCTCCATGTTGCACTCTGCTGCCAAGGCTTTTGCCTTTGCCTGGGTGCGGTTGGAGATTTTCACATTCTTGAAGCCAAGGTCTTTCAGGTTGCGGCAAACATCGGCGCCAATTTCCCCTAAGCCAACTACAAGTATACTTGGTTCTGAAATATCAGTCGTAAGTTCTTCTATCAGTTCAATAGCGGCATAAGAAGTAGAGGCAGCCCCATCTCTGAAAGAGGTTTCCTGTACTACGCGCTTGTTGGTGAAGAAAATAGTGTGCATCAGGCGGTGCAGGAACGGGCCAGCGGTTTCGTTATCGGCCGTCCATTGGTACGCGTGCTTTACCTGGTTCGAAATCTGCATATCGCCCACTACCTGCGACTCCAGCCCTATTGAGACATCAAACAAGTGCTGTACAGCATCGTCGTGCTCATTCAGGATGGTGAAGTAATCAAAGTACTGGGAAATATTCTCAATGCCTTTCGTGATGCCTAACAGCTTTACAATGTCTTTGCTGTAGTCAATGTCGGCATTATAGTAAACTTCGGTGCGGTTGCAGGTAGATAGAACAAGTATGTCAGAAGCTTGAATAAAGCTCTTGAGCGTCTGTAGGAATAGCCTGCAGGATGTTTCATCTAAGGCAATCAGTTCCCTGATATCCAGCGGCGCTTTCTTGTAAGACAGGCTGATTGCTTTAAAGTTCTGAAGCATAGTAACGTGGTTCTACAAAGGTGCAAAGGTAAAGCTCAATTATTTAAAATGAAACTTACTTGCCCTCTATGTTTAATTTATACTAATTTCAAATAATTTACGTCTTAAACTGCATGATTCCAATCTACTCTCAGAAGAACAGAATAAAGCTCATAGTTGTTATCATTGCCCTTATTATTGGTGCCGCCACCATTACTTATACCAACGTGCTTGTCAGTAAACTTTCTGAGCGAGAGCAGGAACTGGTGCAACTGTATGCCAAGGGGCTGCGCTACATGATCAATGCTCCCAGCGACGATAACATCGTATTTATAGAGGAAGAAATACTATCATCTAACAATACGGTGCCTGTTATACTTACAGACGAGAATGTAAACATCCTGGATTCAAAGAACATAGATATACCCGAAAACATTTCGAACAACCCGGATAAAATCAATAATTACCTGCAGCGGGAGATAGAAAAGATGAAGGCGCAGCATGAGCCAATTTTAGTGCCCTGGGCCGAAGGTTCTGTTAACTATGTGTTTTACAAAGATTCTGAGCTGCTCTCGCAGTTGCGTTATTACCCGTATGTGCAGTTAATCGTGATCTCTTGTTTTGCGCTTGTTGCCTACTTTGTCTTTAGCTATTCGCGGCGGGCAGAGCAAAACCGGGTATGGGTAGGGCTTGCCAAAGAAACAGCACACCAGCTAGGCACACCACTCTCGTCGCTCATGGCCTGGTACGAGTATATCAAATCAAGTCCTAAATTTGAGAATGAGCCTATATTGGAGGAACTTGGCAAAGACGTGCGGCGCCTGGAGATTATAACGGAACGCTTTTCCAACATCGGGTCGGTGCCCACGCTGCGTGATGAAAATATACTGCAAGTAACTCAGAATGCCATTAATTACCTCCAGAACAGAATTTCGCGGCAGGTAAAGTTTTCTGTAGAATCCACTTTTTCACCTGATATTACAGCCAAAGTTAACGTGCCGCTTTATGATTGGGTGATTGAGAACATCTGTAAAAACGCAGTGGATGCGATGGAGGGGCGCGGGAGCATTAGTATAGTCATCTCGCTGCTCGGGAAAGGCAATATCGCTGTAGATATTACGGACACAGGTAAGGGCATCCCCAAAAGCAAGATCGATTCAGTCTTTCTGCCAGGTTACACTACAAAGCGGCGCGGCTGGGGCCTTGGGCTTGCACTGGCAAAACGCATCATTGATAACTATCACGAAGGTAAACTGACGGTGAAGTGGTCTGAAGTAGGCAAGGGAACAACTTTTAGGGTTATATTAAA
>NZ_JBHTLD010000342.1:0-3078 GCF_042678745.1 Pontibacter rugosus
CAGCAATGGCGTTGTGCTTTAGTCTTGATTTTTTCTTAAGCCACTGTTAAAACTACTGACTTAGAAGCATATGCAAGACAGGCTTAACTATATATTAATACTCTGCAATGCATAGTAAAGCTTAAAAGCATGCTTTTATTTTGTAGCTTTGCACCCAAATCTGAAACTTTACCCATACCTATATTCTATGATTAGTACGAACAATGTCAGTCTGTCTTATGGCAAGCGCACATTATTTGAAGATGTTACCATTAAGTTTACTCCCGGCAACTGTTATGGCCTTATAGGTGCTAACGGAGCTGGCAAGTCAACATTCCTGAAGATATTATCCGGAGAAATTGATCCTAACACCGGTAAGGTTGAAATTCCTGCAAATGCACGCCTGGCTGTGTTAAAGCAGAACCATTTTGAATACGATGAATACCTTGCCCTTCAGACTGTTATTATGGGCCATAAGCGCCTGTGGTCTATCATGGAGGAGAAAGATGCTGTATACGCTAAACCTGACTTTAATGAGCAGGATGGGCTGCGTGCTGCTGAGTTGGAAGGTGAATTTGCTGACCTGGAAGGTTGGAATGCTGAATATGAAGCAGCGGAACTACTTAGCGGCCTTGGCATTACCGAAAACCTGCACCACGCACAGATGCGAGACCTGAGCGGTAGTGAGAAAGTACGTGTGTTATTGGCACAAGCCTTATTTGGCAACCCAGAGATCCTCTTACTCGATGAACCTACCAACCACTTAGATGCTGAGTCTATCATGTGGCTGGAGAACTTCCTTGATAGCTTCCCTAATACGGTGATTGTTGTATCCCACGACCGCCACTTCCTCGACGCAGTGTGTACGCATGTGGCTGATATCGACTTCAGCAAAATACAGCTTTATGCCGGTAACTATAGCTTCTGGTACGAGTCAAGCCAACTTGCGCTTAAGCAGCGTTCGGATGCTAACAAAAAGACAGATGATAAGCGAAAAGAGCTGGAAGAGTTTATCCGCCGCTTTAGCGCTAATGCCTCTAAGTCTAAGCAAGCCACGTCGCGCGCCAAGCTTTTAGAAAAACTTACGTTTGAAGACATTAAACCTTCTTCGCGTAAATACCCTTACATCGCGTTTAAACCAGAGCGGGAAGCAGGCAACCAAATTCTGAATGTAGAAGGATTAGGCAAGTATGTAGACGGTCAGCCTATCTTCACTAATATCAACCTGATGGTAGATAAAGGAGATAAAATTGCTGTGATAGGGAGAAATGATATTGCGGCCTCTTCTTTTTTCAAAATACTTTTTGAAGAAGAGAAGCAGGACAGCGGAGACTTTAAATGGGGTACAACCATCACCTCTTCTTTCTTCCCGAAAGATAATGCTGAGTTCTTCGACACTGACCTGAACCTGGTGGATTGGCTGCGCCAGTACTCTACGGAGAAAGATGAAAGCTTTATTCGTGGATTCCTGGGCAGAATGCTTTTCTCTGGTGAAGAATCACTTAAGAAAGCGAATGTGCTTTCAGGTGGTGAGAAAGTTCGTTGTATGTTTTCACGCATGATGCTTCAGTCAGGAAACGTGCTGGTATTTGATGAGCCAACGAACCACCTGGACCTGGAGTCTATTCAGGCACTGAACAACTCGCTCCGTGAGTATGATGGTACTATCCTGTTCTCGTCGCATGACCTGCAGTTTGTGGATACCATCGCTAACCGAATAGTAGAGTTAACACCAAGCGGTATTATTGATAAGCGCATGAGCTATGAGGAGTATTTAAATGATGAGACGATAAAAGAGCTGCGCAAAAAAATGTATGCCTCTGCTTACGCTTAATCGCTTTCATATACTTTATATACTATGCTAAAAAACTGCCGCCTTCTTCTATGTTTGAGCTTGCCGCTGTTGTTTCTGCTGCTGTGCAGTACCGAAGCCGCGGCCCAGGTGCCTGATTCTACTTACCGAAAGCCTGAGTTACCTACAGGACCACCTGTACCGGTAGAGCAGCCTCAGCAGCAAACAAGGCCAAGGCCGCGTGTGCAGGAGCAACCTACGCCGCAGCCAGAAGTGGTGGCAAAGCAGGAAGAATCAAATGAGGAGCTTCGGTTTATTGATAAACTATACTTTGGTGGCGGTTTAGGATTGCAGTTTGGAACATACACCAATATTTCTGTTATGCCAACGCTAAGCTATGCTTTATTACCAAAGCTATATTTAGGAGTTGGGGCCGTGTACCATTATGAAAGTGGCAGAGGGTATAGTTTCAATAACTATGGCGGGCGTGGCTATGTACAGGCTGAATTAGTAAACATAGGCGACGGAGCGTTATTGGCACATGGAGAAGTAGAGCAGCTAAACGTGGAGTATGCTCTTGTTGACATGTATGGATATTACATGGGCAAACAACGAGGAAACGTTACCATACCGATGGTTGGCTTGGGATATCGCCAAAGAATTTCAGATAAAGGTTCGTTTGATTTACTGGTGCTATACAATGGCAATGATAGCAATATCAATCCGTACAGTAATCCTGTTATCCGCTTCGGACTGAACATTCCGTTTACAAATCGCTAACACAGAAAGTATACATATAAAAAAAGCGGCTGCCAAAGTATGGCAGCCGCTTTTTTTATATTCTAGTAGTATTCTATCAGCCTCTTATGAGTCTGAGCAGTACCACAATAATTGCAATTACGAGTAATATGTGAATTAGACCGCCAACTGCATCAGGGAATCCTAAGAAACCAATCAGCCAAACGATGACAAGTACTACAGCTATAATATACAATAAATTTCCCATAGTTTTATTTGTTTAGTGTGTCGTATTTTTGTTTAGTTACGTGTGTTGTATGTATAAGTTATGCACTTCTGATCAGGCGCAAGAGCACTGCGATCACAGCTAATACCAATAGCACATGAATAATTCCGCCTACGGCATCAGGAAAACCCAGGAAGCCAACAAGCCAAAAAATTACTAATACTACAGCGATAATATAAAGTAGATTTCCCATTTTCTTAGTTTTAGTTTAAGCAGATTTTGAACACTTAACGATACTTTTTAGATCAGTGTTTCAATCTGCACATTTTGTACTATTCTATTT
>NZ_JBHTLD010000343.1:0-3040 GCF_042678745.1 Pontibacter rugosus
GAAAAGTTCTATTTATTGGTTTGGTGTTGCTCCTAACGCTTGTTCGCCAAGCGTGGGCGCAGAATCAAACTATCTCGGGGACAGTTACTGATGCTAGCAGTGGTATTCCTTTACCCGGCGTTAACATTTTGGTTAAGGGAACTACTACTGGTACATTCACAGGAGGGGATGGCTCATTTAACGTAAAAGTAAATGATGCTAATGCAACATTAGTTTTCTCTTACCTTGGTTATATCAACCAAGAGGTAAAAGCGAACGGAAGGGCTACAATAAATATACAACTTAAGGAGGATGCAAAAGCTCTTTCTGAGGTTGTTGTTGTTGGTTATGGTACACAGGAAAGACGAGATATTACAGGGTCTGTAGCATCTGTTAGGTCTGAAGAAATAGAAAACCTTCCTGTTGCTGGTCTTGATCAGGCTATTCAAGGAAAAATTGCTGGTGTAAACGTTACTTCAAGCTCAGGTACACCAGGTGGTGGTATTTCTGTGCGTGTACGTGGTACAAGCTCTATCTCTGCAGGTAACAGCCCATTATATGTAGTAGACGGAGTACCTGTTTCTAACTCTGATATATCACAGGGTGGTTTTGGTAACCAGGAGATCAATCCGCTCTCTGAAATTAACCCGAACGATATCCAGTCTATTGAAGTGTTGAAAGATGCATCTTCTGCCGCTATTTACGGATCAAGAGCTTCTAACGGTGTAGTTTTAATCACTACTAAAAAAGGACAGGCAGGCAAAACACAGGTTGATATCGATGCTTACTCAGGTGTTCAGGATTTTACAAAAAAGGTTGATTTCCTTAATGCAACTGAGTATACCAACATTGTGAATGAGGCTCGCCAGAACTATATGAATAGCAATCCTGGCAAAACTGTAGACTTGCTGGGTGCACCTGCTTATAACACTAACTGGATTGATGAGGTTACAAGAAGTACTGCATCAATTTCAAACTTACAAGTGTCTGCAAGAGGTGGTAATGATAAGACAAAGTTCTATATCTCAGCTGCACAGTTCAAACAAGAAGGTATCATACTAAAGAATGAGTATGAGCGTAAAAACCTGCGTTTGAATTTAGATCATGCAGTTAGTAGCAAAATTAACATTGGTACTAACTTAGGCGTTAGCCGTTCTACGAACAACCGTATTATTGGAGACAATAACATCTTTGCGCCATGGCCAAATGCATTGCAGTCACGCCCTGACCAGCCTGCATATAAAGAAGATGGTTCTTACTTTGAGACACAAAGAAATAACCCAGTTCAGGGTGCTTTAGAGCCTGAGTATGAAACAACTATTTTCCGTGTATTCGGAAATATCTTTGGTACTTATGAAATCATTCCAAATTTAAAGTATAGGCTGTCTGTAGGCGGTGACTGGTATAACAACAAAGAATTCCAGTACGAGCCAATCACTTCAGGCCAGGGTAATGGTACAAATGGCTATGGTTTATCAGCCAACGGTGTAGCTAGCAATTACCTAATCGAAAACACATTTGACTATGCTAAATCGTTTGGAGAATTAAATCTTACTGCTTTGGTAGGTTATACCTTCCAGGAATTTACTACTGAGAGACAGTATGTAGAAGGAGTGGATTTCCCTTCTGCTAGTTTCAGATATATTACCTCTGCTGCTCAAATTACAAATGGTACAAGTAACTGGACTTCTAATGCATTAGAATCCTACTTGGGTCGCGTTAACTTAGATTATGCAGACAGATACCTGTTGTCCCTTGCTATAAGACGCGATGGCGCTTCTAAATTCGCTGATGGAAACAAATATGGTACATTCCCTTCTGTTTCTCTTGGTTGGAGACTATCTCAGGAGTCCTTTATGCAGGACTTGTCTTTCCTAAGTGACCTGAAACTTCGTGCCAGCTATGGTATAACTGGTAACCAGGAAGGTATTAACGATTATGCTGCCATGGCTCTTATTGGTGGCGGACAAAATTACAATGACCAATCGGGTGTTGCTCCTTCGCAGCTTCCAAACCCAGACCTTAAGTGGGAGCAGACAAAGCAAACCAACTTTGGTGTTGACTTTGGCTTCTTAAGCAACAGAATCAGTGCAAGCGCTGATTATTTCATCAAGAATACAGATGATCTATTACTGAGCAGACCTCTTCCAAGAACTTCTGGCTACTCTAGCATTACAGAGAACATTGGTTCTGTAGAGAATAAAGGTTTCGAGTTTGCAGTTACTACAAAAAACCTGACAGGTGCATTAAAGTGGTCTACAAACTTTAACATTGCTTTCATTGATAACAAGGTAACCAAGCTGAACAACGACGAGCCTTTTGACAGAGGTTTTGTTAACAGAGTTGCTGTAGGTGAAGCGATAGGAGCTTTCTATCTGTTGGAGCAAGAAGGAATTTATCAAAGCGATGCAGAAGTACCTGAAAAACTTTTTGCTAAAGGTATAAGAGCTGGTGATGTAAAATTCAGAGACATCAACGGAGATGGTGATATAACTACTGGTGCAGACAGAACATTTGTGGGTAGCGCCGTGCCAGACTATTTCGGTGGTATTACAAATAACTTCTCTTACAAAGGAATTGATCTTAGCATATTCTTCCAGTACAGCGTGGGTAATGAAATTTACGCCATGTGGAAAGAGCAGGATGCTGCTGGTAACTTAGGTGCTGGTGCAAATAACAATGCAATTGCAAAAGAAGAAGCAGAAGATAGATGGACTGGCCCAGGTACAAGCAACTCTGTGCCAAGAGCAATTTATGGTGCAGCTGGTACTTTCAACGCACAACGTTCTTCAAGATTCCTGGAAGATGGTTCTTACCTGCGTTTGAAGACATTAAACCTTGGTTACTCTTTGCCATCTACAGTGATAGATAAAGTAGGTTTAAGAAAAGTTAGAGTATACGCAACAGCTCAAAACCTATTGACTTTCACTAAATATTCAGGGTTTGACCCAGAAGTTAGTTCAAATGCTCAGGATGCTGTAACTGCCGCAAACGACCAAGCCACACTGCCACAGCTAAGAAGCTTTACATTGGGTGTTAATATTGGATTTTAATCTTTTAA
>NZ_JBHTLD010000344.1:0-3056 GCF_042678745.1 Pontibacter rugosus
GGTTGAGTTTTATTAAATATGATAAGTATAACTATCAATTTTACACAAGTTAACTACGTACAGCAATAAATCATTCATTTACTCAGGAAAATACGTACAAATAAAGTATGGCAACCAGACACACAGCTATACTCCTGCTCCTTATGCTGTTGCTCCCGCTGAACGGCTATACCTGGGGCTTCTTCGCACACCAGCGCATCAACAGGCTGGCAGTGTTTGCATTGCCACCAGAGATGGTTGGGTTCTATAAAAAGCATATTCGCTACATTACCGAAAATGCGGTAAACCCCGATAAGCGCCGCTATGCTGTAGAGGGCGAGGCTGCACGCCATTACATTGATTTGGATGTGTACGGTGACAGTGCATTGCACACAATGCCCCGTTTCTGGCTACAGGCTGTTGAGAAGTATAGCGAAGATACGTTGCAAGCCTATGGTATTGTTCCCTGGCACATCAACCTGATGAAGCACCAACTCACCCAAGCCTTTAAGGAGCGTAACCAGGATCGAATTTTGCGCCTTAGCACTGAAATAGGGCATTATATTGCCGATGCCTGTGTCCCGCTGCATACTACTCAGAACTATAACGGACAATTTACCGGGCAGCGTGGCATCCACGGTTTTTGGGAAACGCGCCTGCCGGAGCTCTTCTCTGATAACTATGATTTTTTTGTTGGACAGGCAGCTTATTTCGAGCAACCACAACTAAAAGCATGGCAACTGGTTGCCAGCAGCCACACTGCCCTAGACTCTGTTTTGCTATTTGAGAAGCAACTAACCCAGGAGTTTGCAGAGGAGAAGAAGTACTCTTTTGAGCTGCGCAACAACCTGACTACCCGCGTCTATTCACGGGCTTTTTCGCAGGCTTACAGCAACAGGCTCCATGGGCAGGTAGAGCGCCAGATGCGCTTAGCTGTTCATACTATTGCCAGCTTCTGGTATACTGCCTGGGTAGATGCCGGGCAGCCAGACCTGCGCAGGCTGGGCAGCATTTCAGGAGCAGAGCAACAGCGCCTGGAGATGGAGAAAAAAGACTATGAAGCTGGCCCGCATAAACCCCGTGAAGAAGGGGAAAACTAGCTCCTCCCAAAACACAAGACTTTAGTTCAGCATATTCTTTACCTCATATTGCCAAAAAGCCGGCGCTGTGCCAGAAGAGTCATTTGTACTTTTGGAAGTGCCTGGTGGTTTTACTGCCGTTCAAAATAAGTATCTTGCTGCTTTAACCACCTAAACGCTACATGACTAACTTATCTACTTCAAAGCAGCTTAAACTTGTGCTGCTCCTGCTGCTGGCTATGCTGGCGCAGCCACAGGCTTGGGCACAGCAATATACAGCAGCAAATCTTCAGAAATTAGATGCCTATTACCAAAAGGCTCTAAAAGCATGGGATGTGCCGGGCATGGCTATTGCCATTGTAAAAGACGACTCTGTCATTTTTGCGAAAGGCTATGGCGTGCTTAATAATAAGACAGGCGGACAGGTAGACGCTAATACCCTCTTCGGGATTGCCTCTAATTCTAAAGCCTATACTTCTGCGGCACTGGCGACGCTTGTAGATGCCGGCAAAATCAAGTGGACAGATAAGGTGAAGAAGTATGTGCCTTACCTGCAACTATATGATCCGTTTGTAACAGAAAACTTAACTATAGAGGATTTACTCAGCCATCGTGCTGGTCTTAATACATTTAGCGGTGACTTGCTCTGGTACAATACAACCTATAGCCGCCCTGAAATAATCGAGCGGATGCGCTACCTGCAACCCGCGTATGGCTTTCGGGATGGCTACGGTTACTCTAACCTCATGTTTATCACCGCCGGAGAGGTGATAGAGCAGGTAACAGGCCAAAAATGGGAGGATTACATAAAGCAGACCTTTTTTCAGCCGCTGGCCATGAGCCGCTCTTATACTTCGGTTAATGATTTGAAGGGAATACAGAATGTAGCCTCGCCCCATGGCTTCGATGCCAACGGCAAGCCATACGCCACTACCCTTACCGCCTGGGATAACTGGAACCCCGCTGCTGGTATTTTCACCAGCGTAAACCAAGATGCACAATGGCTACGGCTACAGCTAAACCGCGGCACCTACAAAGGGAACAAGATCTTTAGCGAGGAAGCCAGCCGCCACATGTGGCAAGCGCACAACCCGATACCAGTATCTAAACAAGCAGAAGAAGGAGTTCCATCAACTCACTTTACTGCTGCTGGTCTGGGCTGGTTTGTAAGTGACTATAACGGCAGAAAGCTGGTTTACCATGGCGGTGGCCACGAAGGCATGAACAGCCGCACCGTGCTGGTACCAGAAGAAAAGCTGGGGGTGGTAATATTAACGAACAGCATGAGCAGCATAATGACTCCTCTTGCCAACTATACCATAGATCAATTTATAGGTGTTCAGAACGGGCCTGACTGGAGCCAGGTATACTTAGATAATGCTGCCAAGTCTAAGCAGGCGCAGGCTGGTGCAGCTGCCAAAGCTCCCAAAGAAAAGAAGCAACGAAAGAGTAAACCAGTAAGGGATTTATCTGAATACGCCGGCACCTACCACAGCAAGCTGTACGGAAATGCTAACGTATCCCTAAAAGATGGCAAGTTATACTTACAGTTGGAGCCGGCTCCAGCACTTGGGGGCACTTTAAGCTTCTGGCAACATGATATTTTTGATCTGGACTGGAAGATCAACTTCGCCTTGCTGCACCCTACCAAGGTTAGATTCTTAACAGGCCCTGAGGGTGGCATATCAGAGATGCGCCTTGACTCTGACAACCCAGATTTTCACTTCGACGAGTTGCTGTTTATAAAGGTTAAATAACTATTAGTACTTATAAACAAGAAGAGGCCGCATGAACGAACATACGGCCTCTTCTTGTTATTCTGCGGATAAATTAAATTGAAGCTGCAAAATAGGCAATGGTACCAAAAGATGCGAAATAGGCTGCAATAACCCAATAAGCAACTGTTTCTTTACTTTCGTATACTTTTCTCATAACTCAACATCTTTAAAGTTAAACATTGTATAGTTCTAAAAACTATATTTTATTTATCTTTACGAG
>NZ_JBHTLD010000345.1:0-3050 GCF_042678745.1 Pontibacter rugosus
GTGTGAGGCCGTACCTGTTGGTATGTATAACTTAACAAAATAAAGCTATGTTTTATCATGATAACAAACTACAGTATAAGGTAAGAGTGGATAAGCCAAACCCTGCCTTTGCTAATATGCTCCAACAAGCCATTGGAGGTATAGAAGGAGAGATAAGAGTATGTTTACAATATTTATTTCAAGCATGGGGATCTCGTGGGCCGCAAAAGTACCGCGACATGCTGATGGAGACAGGTACAGAAGAGATTGCACATATTGAAATGCTGGCTACCGCAGTTGCCCTAAACCTTGAAGGTGCGCCTATGTCTATGAAAGATGAGATGGCTAAAGATAAGGTGATTGGCGCTGTAATGGGAGGTATGAACCCAAGACATGTATTGTCTTCTGGTTTGGCTGCAATGGCTGTAGATAGCAACGGTGTGCCTTTTAATGGTTCATGGGTTGTAGGTAGCGGTAACCTGGCGGCTGATATGTATGCTAACGTTATGGCTGAGTCTACAGGTCGTGTGCTGGCCACGCGCTTATGGGAGGCAACCGATGATGCAGGTATGAAAGATATGTTGGCCTTCCTTATTGCCCGCGATACCATGCACCAAAACCAATGGCTGGCTGTGTTAGAAGAATTAGGTGGACTGAAAGGGGTTCATCCAATCCCGAATTCCTTCCCGCAGGCGGAAGAAAATCAGGAGTTTAACTACTCTTTCTTCTCTACGCATATTGATGCAAAAAATGGAGCGAACCAGGAAATGGCTAATGCTCGTTGGGCTCAGGGACCATCAATGGATGGTAAAGGAGAGTTTAGCCTCGTAAATATTACACCACAGGGTGGTATTCCACAATTAGCACCGCCTGATCCGCGTGGTCACGCGCAAAAAGAACAAATGACAGGCTCTGCCGGTGGTGGTTTGGTTGATAAGGTAAAAGATATACTATAAGCCGCACATACTTTAAAAAGAAAGCCAGGCAGCGTTATCGTTGTCTGGCTTTCTTTTTGTCTAAAAAATCTCTACTGTTTATTCCTGTACTCTTCTGCTAATATGCTGTTTACCTGCTGGTAGGGAAGTATGATTTCTGTATCTCCAAATGCCCAGGGGCCAATTTCATAAGGGTTGTAGTAAAGAAGTAAACCCTCACTCGTTATGGCTGCATTTTGAGGAAAAGGCAAGGTATTTCCTTCTATAAAAAGCCCCGCCTCAGATAAGGGTTTGGTACCTATACCTTCTTTCACTTGCCTGAACTTCGCTTCCGTTAGTTTCCGAAGTGCTACTGTATCGTTTACCAGCTCTTTTAAGCGAAGTAGGTTTCCTTTAGCATCAAAGCTTTGTAAAGTTCTATAATAATTGCCGTGTGCTCCTCCGGCATAATGGTATACTTCCATATAAATGGAGGAAACACTATCAGCTACATAAAGTGGTGCGGCGTCTACCTTAAGTTCCCATTCTGCAGTAGCTGCCGGTATACCTGAATTAGGTATTACCTCTTCCGTATATTGCTGATGCTGCTTCAGGAAAAAGTCTGCTAATTGATTAGCAGCATCTCCTTTGTTAGTTGCAGCTGCATCAGGGTTAAAATCGAGCATGATCTGCTTCAAGCGCTGCTGTATAAAGCTGTTTATACTTTGCTGCACTGCCGCCGGACCAGCTACTGCTTCAGGATAACGGATACTAACAGTTGCACAGGTAGCGCTATCGGTATTGCAATTAGCGGAGGCTCGCTCTAAGGTGTGTCCTTCAAACTTTACTAGGTTGTTTTCAACTGTAGTATTTTCCTGGTCAGGAAGCTTTTGCTCTGTTTGGTTACAGGCAGACAAGTATAAAATGGGCAGTGCAAAAGCAAGTATGCTGAAGGATGACTTAAAATTCATAGTTTCTGAGGGGGATAGATTCTGAGCTAAGTATAAATAAACTTGCTTCTATAACGCTACTTCAGGCAAAGTTATACAAAGCGTTTCTGAAGTTTAAAATAAGTTTAGCTGCTTTCCCTTACGCTGAATAAAGTGATCATAGTTGTAAGGCTTCATACTTCTTCCGGCCAGGTACTTTAGCTTGCTCATCCTGAAAAGGTTAGCAATGGCCTCTGCAAACTTACCTTCTCCGCTCATTCTTGTGCCAAACCTGCTGTCATG
The DNA here is from genome assembly GCF_042678745.1 of Pontibacter rugosus. Taxonomy (NCBI): domain Bacteria; kingdom Pseudomonadati; phylum Bacteroidota; class Cytophagia; order Cytophagales; family Hymenobacteraceae; genus Pontibacter; species Pontibacter rugosus. The sequence continues at coordinate 2,126 of NZ_JBHTLD010000345.1, forward strand.
TAGCTTTCCGCCATGGCAGTCGGCAATTTGGTTCAACACTTTGGCAGCCTTATCAGGAAAAGCTTGTTGAATCCAATCCTCAAAGATAGGACCGATGCTGCCATTCAGCCTTACTATAGTATAAGCTGCGTTGCTTGCGCCTGCCTCTGCCGAGTGGCGAATGATCTGTGGAATCTCTGAATCGTTCAGGCCCGGAATAATAGGGGCAACCATTACATTGACTGGCATACCTACGGCACTCAACTGCCTGACCACATCTAGGCGCTTAGCAGCTGTGGCAGTTCGTGGCTCCAGTTTCTGCCTCAAATCTTCCTCCAGTGTGGTGATGCTGATGCTCACATGCACCAGGTCATACTGATTCAGCTCCTGCAGCAAGTCGAGGTCGCGAAGAATAAGGGCGTTCTTGGTGATGATGCTGACGGGGTGGCGGTACTGCAGCAATACCTTTAACAGCTCTCTAGTTAGCTGCTTCTTCGCTTCTATGGGTTGGTAGCAGTCTGTATTGCCGGAAAGCATAATAGGCATTACCTTCCAATTGGAGTTCTCCAGTTGGCGTGCCAGCACTTCTGCTGCGTTTTCCTTTACTATGATTTTCCGCTCAAAATCTAAGCCTGCTCCATAGCCCCAGTACTGGTGTGTGTTGCGGGCATAGCAGTAAATGCAGCCATGCTCACAACCTTGATAAGGATTCATAGAGTAGCTTAGTCCCAAATCCGGGCTTTCAATAGTGTTAACGATCTTTTTGGGAGACTCTTTGAAAAACTCAGTTTTGGTGTTACTGAGCATGGCCTCGTCTATGCCTTCTACATGCTCAGCCACATACTCCTGTTTCAGGTATGGATTGTTGGGGTTAAACTGAGCACCGCGCCCTTTCAGGAAATCTTCTGCCTTTATCATACCTAATTATACTTTGTGCTAATATAAT
>NZ_JBHTLD010000346.1:0-2997 GCF_042678745.1 Pontibacter rugosus
CGTTCCGTCAGTTGACAACTACTGTGTGAGTACATTTACAAACTTACCTACGAATATACAATATATTCGTAGGTAAGTTTAGGAGTTTTGAATAATAGCCTCCGCAAACAAACCCCTGCACAAATCACCCTTTTTTCCGACCTTGCATGTAATTTCTAATTCAAAATTTCTAAGTCACAGTTGAGCCAGTCGACCATATACAAAAACTACCTGCTGCAGTCGGAGCCAAACAAGTTTAGCCTGGATGGGCTGAAAGCCGGTGAGATGATTGTGAACATGGGGCCGCAGCACCCGAGCACGCACGGTGTACTGCGCCTGGAGGTGGTTACCGACGGCGAGATCATACAGGAGGTGGTGCCGCACATTGGGTACCTGCACCGCTGCTTCGAGAAGCACGCCGAAAATATGGCTTATAACCAGACCATACCTTATGTAGACCGCATGGATTATCTGGCTGCCATGAATTCGGAGCATGTATGGTGCATGGGCGTGGAGAAACTGCTGGGCATTACGGACCAGATTCCGAAGCGGGTGGAGTACATACGTGTGCTGGTAACGGAGCTGAACCGCATTGCCTCGCACTTTGTGGCCATTGGTACCTACGCCATCGACATCGGGGCTTTTACGCCATTTCTGTGGCTGCTGCGCGACAGGGAGCATATACAGCGCCTGCTGGAGTGGGTAAGTGGTGCACGTATGTTGTACAACTATATCTGGGTAGGTGGTTTATACTATGACCTGCCGATAGGCTTTGAGGAGCGTTGTCGTGAATTTATAGAATACCTGCAACCGAAGCTTGATGAGCTGGATACGATACTGCTGAGCAACAAGATATTTATAGACCGCACGGCCAATGTGGGTGTGCTTCCGTTGGATGTGGCGATAAACTATGCTTGCTCCGGCCCCATGCTGCGAGGTTCTGGTTTAAAGCACGACCTGCGCCGTGTAGATGGCTACAGCGTTTATCCGGAACTGGAGTTTGAAGTACCAATAGGGCAGGGGCTGGCCGGCACTACCGGCGATTGCTGGGACCGTAATTATGTACGCGCCCTGGAGTGCCGCGAGTCTGTTAAGATCATCCGCCAGTGCCTCGATCAACTTACCGGCAACTATAAACGCACCCCCGATTTTGACCCTCAGGCTGCCTGCCCTAAGAAGATGCGCATGACGGGCAGTAAAGAATTATACTTCCGCGGCGAAACACCGCGGGGTGAACTTGGTTATTACTTCCGCACCACTGATAAAAGCGATGTGCCTTTCCGGGCCAAAGGCCGTGCCCCAAGCTTTGTAAACCTATCGGTACTGCACGAAATTAGCCGGGGCTGTATGGTGGCGGACTTGATTGCCATTGTAGGCTCAGTGGATATCGTGCTGGGCGAGGTGGATAGGTAGAATACGACCGTGGTTTCCGGCGTAAGCAGACGCTTGCGCCAGAAACTATTTCCTTGAATCCTGTCCATCTTATAATCCTGCAAATCCTGATTCAGACAAAAAAGGCCTGCTACAACAGCAGGCCTTTTTCTATCCTCTTTGCTCTTTCCAGAGCTGATTGAATGATTTTTTAGGTACGTGAAGCGGCTCACGTCGCTTGTTCCAGGTGTCCTTTAATACACGCTTCAAAACAAAGTTCTTAATACTGGCTGGAGCCAGGTTAAGTATGGTACGGCTTTTCATAGCCTTCACCCAAAACTTAAAAGCGGTTGTTTCCTGTCCCTCAGCCATACCCTGATCCACACTTTGTTTGCGGTTTAGCAACAGCAGGTTATGGATATTGATTTTAACCGGGCAAACTGATGTACAGGCACCGCAAAGGGAACTGGCAAAGCTTAGGTGCTTATTTTCTGCCATACCACTTAAATGCGGTGTGATAACAGAACCAATAGGGCCGCTATAGGTGGTTTCGTAGGTGTGGCCACCAATGTTCTTGTAAACAGGGCAGATGTTGAGGCAGGCTCCGCAGCGAATACAGTTCAGCGCCTCCCGCTTTTCTGGCAGGGCCAGCAGGTCAGTACGTCCGTTGTCAAGCAGCACCACATACATCTCCTCGGGGCCATCCTTCTCGCGTGGCTGGCGTGGGCCAGTAAAAATGGTGTTATAAACTGTCACATTCTGGCCAGTACCGCTGGTGCTCAAAAGAGGCCAGAACAGGTCCAGGTCCATGATAGACGGTATCATCTTTTCGATGCCAACAATAGCAATCTGCGTTTTTGGGAAGGTGGTGGAAAGGCGGGCATTACCTTCGTTCTCTGTTACTGCTACGCCGCCTACATCTGCAATCAGGAAATTGCCACCTGTTATACCTACCTCAGCCGAAGTATACTTCTCGCGCAGTAATTTACGCGCCACGGCTACCAGCTCTTCTGCATTATCGGTGGGAGGGATGCCCAGCTTGCGCACAAACAGCTCTGCAATGTCTTTTTTAGACATGTGCATAGCGGGTGTTACAATATGGTAAGGCCGCTGCTCTGCCAGCTGCACAATATACTCGCCCAGGTCCGTCTCTACCGTTTCAATGCCGTTTTTCTCAAGGAATTCGTTCAGGTGAATCTCCTCCGTAATCATGGACTTAGACTTCACAACTGAGCGGGCACGCTTGCGCTTCATAATCTCACCAATCTCTTTCAAAGCCTCCTGTGCATCGCGAGCCCAAATTACTTTGCCACCACGGGCAGTAAAGTTGGATTCGAACTCCATCAGGTACTTATCAAGGTTATTGATGGTATTGGTTTTTATAAAAGAGCCGCGCTCACGGGCCAGTTCATGGTCAGAGTACTGGGTGAGGCCACGCTGCACAGCGGCATTATACTTGCCGATGTTAAACTTGATAGTTGCGCGGTGGCCTTGGTCGAATGCTTTTGTCTCTGCGTCCTGCAGAAACTGTTTTAGTTTACTCATACTTATCTCCCCTACGTTTTTCCGGGTCAAAGGCTGCGTCTACAGCTACCCCTATAAAAGAAAAACACCCTTAAAGTTAGGGTGTTTTTCTTAATGAATTAT
>NZ_JBHTLD010000347.1:0-2992 GCF_042678745.1 Pontibacter rugosus
TAGATATGCTCTCCTCTGTTATTTTGGAAGTGTGTCTCGAAATAACGAGCATCTTCTGCATTACGCGGCTTAAAGGCCAGCACAATGTTACCTTCCTTAATTCCTGATTCGTACACTTCAGCGCGTTCTTCAGGTATACCGGCACCAATCAGGGCACCAATCAAACCGCCTGTTAAACCACCGGCACCGGCACCAGCTAAACCAGCTGCCAACGGACCAGCTACTATCAGGCCTAAACCTGGAATTGCTACTGATGTACCAATCGCTGCTACTGCACCCACAATGGCACCCAATGTACCACCGATAGCAGAACCAGCACCTGTACCTTCAAGAGACTTATTGCCAAGCTCTGTTGTGTGATCTTTAGAGTCATCATCAAAGTGGCGCTTACGTCCTTCATCAGACATAATCACGTTTATGTCATCTTTGTCGTATCCTCTTGCACGCAGTTCGTTATACGCACGTTCTGCGCTTTCTCTATCTCTAAACATGGCGGTCATCATTCCCGCTGTATCTGTGTTGTTTACCATAGCTTTTTCTTTATAGTTTTATTCTGGTCAAGTGTCCCCGGAAACTCTTTCCGGTATGTCTTTTTTAACGGCTTATACTCTTATATGGTTACGATACCTGCATTAACTGCTTGAAAACCGCTATTTTTTTGGTGGTAGTAGTACCTTATCGATTACATGTATCACTCCATTCGACGCCTCCACGTCTGAAATTAATACCATTGCGTTGCCTACTTTCAAGTTCTGGCCTTGTACATTTACTACTACTTCTTCTCCCTGTGCAGTCTGTAAAGCCAAGTTATCTGTCATCTCGTTAGAGGTAATTCTATTAGGTAAGACATGAGACTGAAGAATTCGTGTAAGTTCCATTTTATTACCAGGTTGTTTCAGAACCTGTAATGTACCTGCTGGCAAGGCTGCAAAAGCATCATTTGTAGGAGCAAATACGGTATAGGGGGCAGGACTCTCGAGTACTGCAAGCATATCGGCAGCTCTTATAAGCTCAAACATGGTAGATAGGTTTGGGTTCTGCTGTATCATAGCTGCGATATTCATATTGCGGCCCACCTGATTGTTGGCTGATATGTTACTGTTCGTCGGCTCTTCTGCTGACATATCAGTATCCCGGTCCATGGGAGCCTGTGCAGCGGGTTCTCCAGCCTCCTCATTAGTAGCGATAGACTCTTGCTGGGTTAAAGTTCCGCCTGTTGCGGCAGTACTGGTCATAGGTGTTTGTGTCTCAGAGCTAGCACAGCTCCAGAGCATTGCCCCAGTGATTAACGTGGCTATCAGTAGTGTGTATCTTTTCATAGTTGCAGGTGCTATGTTCTAATTTATTTTAGTTCGTGGGGGCTGAAGCATCACAGTTGGAGCGGCTTAACTTCAGTAGCGATCTATGGTTTCAGTTGGCTGGATTAAGCTATCAACAACATGTATAACGCCGTTTGAAGCAGCCACATCAGATTTTACGATAGAGGCTCCACCCACTGTAATATAAGAATCGTTTACACCGACATCAATTTGGACATGGTCTCCACCACCTGTCTCTATGCGCTGGCTGCTGTTAAATCCGCTTGATCTTACCTCTGTCGGCAGAACATGCACCTGGAGCAGTTTAATCAATTCTGCTTTACTCTCCGGTTTCATCAGCATGCTTAACTTATCTTGTGGCAGGGCGGCAAAAGCTGCGTTTGTAGGTGCAAACACCGTATAAGCATCTCCCTGCATCAGATTGCTACTCATACCGGCATGTTCTAGTAGCGTAACAAATGTGGTAAGATTAGGGTCCATTTTGGCTAAGGCTACGATGTCGTATTGTGCTGTATTTTCCACTGTAGAAAACATGTTGCTATAAGCTCTCTCATCTGTTACATCAGTAGCCGCATTATTCATCCTGTCTGCTCTTGTGGCTGCCTCATCAGTAGTGCCAGCCATTGTCTGTGTTTCACTGATGGTTGTTTCTTCAATAGCAGTTGAGTCAGTCATTTCTCCATTGGAGCTGGCACAGCTATATAGCCCGGTGCACAGTAGCATCAGTATAGCTAAAGGTGATGGGATAGTCTTTATCATAGTCTGTTTTCTTAACTGAATAAATTGAAAGTTGTGGTCTGTTTAATTATACGAGGTATAAAAAAGAAAAGAGCCCTTTTTTGGAAGGGCTCTCTCTCTATAAAAGTAATTTTATACTTAGTTTGTTATTCCTGTGTCTTCACGAGCATTTTGTGAAGGTATAATTACAGAATCAATAACATGTATAGTGCCATTTGATGCTTCTGTGTTACCTTTTACAATACGGGCACCACCTATTGTAATCATGCTATTAGCTGCAGCACCACTTGTTTCAATAGGAATATAAGTATCTTCTGTAAGTCTTATACGGGTGTTGCTCTCCAATTGTAAAGTAGATACATTAGATGGAATAACATGTGCCTGTAAAATAGCCATTAGCTGTGCCTTATTATCAGGCATCAACAGCATCTGTAGCTTTTCTTGAGGTAATTTTGCAAATGCTTCGTTTGTTGGCGCCAAGAGCGTGAGTTCTTCTACTCTTTGCAAATCATCAACTAGACCTGCTTGCTCTATAAGTGTAACAAAGGTTGATAGGTTAGGGCTTGTTCTTGCTAAAGACAGCACATCCTGCGACTCTGTATCACCAAGGCCTTCGAACATGTCGTTTACGTCTACTGAATTTTCCATCTGCAGCGTAGTAGACGAAATTGTACCCACAGGCATAACGGCTACAGCAGTTTCTTCAACAGTAAGTGTCTCGCCCTCTGACGCATCAGAGGCAGTACCTCCCATTGTTTGTGTTGAGCTCATAGACATGTCATCGTCCATGGCAGTTGCATTCATATTTTCATTTGAACTCGCGCAGCTAAACATCATCATAGATGTTGCGAGAGCCATTGGTATAATCATTCTCTTTTTCATAGCTTTCAGTTTTTTATAGTTGCTCAAATATAATATTGAGTAATACTTACAAG
>NZ_JBHTLD010000348.1:0-2966 GCF_042678745.1 Pontibacter rugosus
CAATTACATCTAAAATATGGTTTAGTAGTCTTTTATCACCATAATTAGAGCTCCATCTAAAAATGAATACACGCAATTTACTTTTTACTCACTAAAGACTTTATGCTTCAAAAATCTCCTGACAACCTGGTGCCTAAACAGGAAATAAGAGAAGGACTGCTGATATTTATACTTGCTGCCATTCAGTTTACGCATATGGTAGACTTTGTGATTATGATGCCGCTGGGCCCCCAACTTATGCGTGTATTTGCCATCAGCCCTAAAGAGTTTGGTCTTCTGGTTTCTGCCTATACATTCAGTGCGGCTATAGCAGGCTTCTTCAGCGCCCTTTTTATTGACCGGTTCGATCGGAAAAACGCCATGCTGGTTTTATACTTTGGTTTTGCCATAGGCACCCTGGCCTGTGCACTTGCCCCTACCTTTGGTTTACTGCTTTCTGCCAGAGTGGTGGCAGGTGGCTTCGGAGGCGTACTTGGTGCGCTGATTTTAGCTGTTATTGGCGATGCCATTCCAGAGCAGAGGCGTGGGGCAGCAACTGGCAAAGTAATGGCGGCCTTTTCTTTGGCCTCTATCGTAGGCATACCCATCGGACTATACCTGGCCAGTGAGTCAAGCTGGCATACCCCGTTTTACGTTTTAGCTGCTATAAGTGTGCTGGTATTGATTTTAGCTTTCAAAGGCTTACCAAGTATGAGAGGACATCTTTCAAACGCAGTAAACCATAAGCCGTTTGCTGTGCTGGGTGCCGTCGTGAAGCAGCAAAACCTTCAATGGGCCTTAGCTCTTATGTCTACCATGACGATGGCCGGTTTCTTTGTTGTGCCGTTCATAAGCCCTTACATGGTGGCAAATGTTAATTTCACAGAAACAGACTTAAGTTATATTTACCTCTTTGGTGGTTTAGCCACGGCTTTTACGTCGCAATGGGTTGGTAAACTGGCTGACAAGTATGGCAAGCAACGTGTCTATGCTTTTGCAGCGCTCATCTCTATGCTGCCAATTTTAACAATCACAAATTTACCTCCTGTCTCTCATCCAACAGCATTGGCTATTACTACTTTCTTTTTTATCTTCTTTGGAGCTCGGTTTGTTCCTGCCATGTCACTTATCACTTCAAGCGTTGAGCCTAAACTGCGTGGCAGCTTCATGAGCATCAACTCTTCGGTACAGCAATTAAGTGCTGGTCTGGCTTCTTTTGCAGCAGGCTTTATTGTGCAGGAAGCAGCATCTGGGCAACTCCTCTATTATAACTGGGTAGGAGTCATTTCCTGTTGTATTACGCTTGCTTCTGTTTGGGTGGTAAGGCACCTAAAGCAGGTGGGATAATGCTGCCAAATCAAAATTAAAAGCATAAAAAAAGCCGTGGATATAGCACGGCTTTTTTGTAGTAATGTATAGGAGGTTACTACTTCCAATCTGGCATAATAGCGTTAGAGAAAATTTTAACGCGGTTTTTTCCGTCAGCAGCATCCATCATATAAATATCCGCTGTACCCATTCCGTCATTAGCAACATTCACGAAAATTATTTTATCGCCTGTAGGAGAGTAGCGCGGGTACAGATCGTTGGTGCCGGCAGGCTTGTTGGCAGATAAATCAACAAGAGCTGTACCATCTATGTTCTTTCTGAAGATACGCGCATCTAATTGACGGCCTACTGCATTCTCAAATCCTGAAATATCTCGGGTATAGAGTATGCTCCTGCCGTCAATAGAGAAGACTGGGCTTTCGATACGACCAGGGAGGTTCTCCACAAGTAGCGTCTGGTTTGTACCATCAGCATTCATAATATAAATTTCAGAATGATTGATGTTTTCGCCTATTGTCAGTGCTAAGATTTTATTTCCATTTTCGGTCCAGTCAAGCGACAGGAAATTACGGTTTGCAGGAGCTGTAGCAATGGTTGTTAAATCTGCTCCATCTCGCCTGATGCTATAAAGGGTACCATAATTAGCGTAAATCAGCCTTCCTCCATCCGGAGACCAGGCAAAGCCTCTACCGTTCGTGTTATGATATCCGGCGATAGGCACCGTGGTAACTTTAAACTTATTGGAGCCATCCCTATTCATGGTATAAATATGTGGCTGCGTTAACTCGTCCGATGAATACGCTATGATATCACGTTTAGGATTAAGCAACGGCCACCAGTCACGGCTAAAACCAGTTGTTAAGCGAAAGGTGTTTTGAGTGGTGCCGTCAGAACTATAGATATCATAGTTGCCATCTACTGAGCGGGCAAATAAATACCTGGCGTTAGGGAGTGCATTTGTAGAGAAGCTCCAAATAGGGCCATTTGTAGTTGCATCTCCTTTATTCTTTGCTACTACCTGCCAAAAATAAGTAGTGCCGTGCATCAGGTTATCAGCTACAACACTGGTGTCTTTTACAGATTCAGCTATCTTTTTTTTTTGATTACCTCCTGATTCGTACAAGTAAACATCATACGTAAGGGTGTCTTTTGAGGCAGGGCCTTTCCATTTCAGCGTAACGCTATTGGAAAGCCCAGAGGTATTATTGGCAGGAGAAGGCTCAGAGGGAATTCCGGGTGCGCCATTACCTTCAGTAGAAGTTGACAGTTGTACAATAACAGCTGTTTCTTTATCATCTTTAACAGCTACAGAAACCGACTCTGTTTTATAGCCTGACTTTTTTGCCGTAATCGAGTAATCTCCTCCGGTGATATCAGAAATCCTGAATCTGCCTTCAGCGTCTGTAATAATTGCCGTTGTGGCAGGTGTAGTGGCTATACTAACGGCAGCCAAGGGTTTACCGCTATCTGCATCTAAAACCTGACCACTTAATATACCCTCTCCATTCGGTTCAATGGTATCTTCGTTACAGGCAGCCAGGCAGGTTATTAGCAAAAATAAAATAACAAGCTTAAGGGTAGAAGCTGTTTTCAACATGTATAAATAGTAAAAAGTAGTGGATGCAGGAATAAACAAAAAGCACCTTATTCAACCAAGG
>NZ_JBHTLD010000349.1:0-2962 GCF_042678745.1 Pontibacter rugosus
GTGAAGTCATTCATGGTAAGAAAGGAGTAGAGTTTGGTCTCTTTATCCTTTAACATACCTGGATGGCTTCATCGTTTATAATCGCAACTTGAGTTATGTATTATAAGTTCATCAATATTCAAAAACTAAAAATAGTTGGGTTTCTGGTTCTGTGCCTTCTGCAGCTTACAGGACAAAACGTATTGGCGCAGGTAAGGCTTCCGCAACTGGTAAGCGATGGAATGGTGCTGCAGCGTGACACCAAAACGAATGTATGGGGATGGGCAGCGGCCGGCGAAAAAGTTACGGTGAGCTTCAGAGGGAAATCTTACAAGGCTGTTGCCGATGCCAACGGGAAGTGGGCTATCGCGTTAGCGCCTATGAAAGCCGGTGGTCCTTATAACATGGATATCAAGGCCAGCAACCAGATAACGGTCAAAGATATACTGCTGGGGGATGTATACTTCGTTTCCGGACAATCGAACATGGTACATCAAATGTCGCTTCATAATATTACGTATGCAGATGACATTGCCAATGCTAATTACCCGCAGATAAGGCACTTCTGGATTCCTACCACAACTGCTTTGGAAGCACCAGCGAAGGATCTGCCTCCGGGAGCCTGGAAGTCTGCTAACCCGCAGGATGTAAATAATTTCTCAGCGGTTGCCTATTTCTTTGCCCGAAAGCTATATGATAAGTATAAAGTTCCGATTGGCTTGATAAACGCAAGTGTGGGAGGCACCCCGATTGAAGCCTGGATGAGCAAAGAGGGGCTTAAAGAGTTTCCGGCGACACTTGCTAACGTAGATCGAAACAGCGACACGAGCTACGTAAACAGTATAAAGCGCCGCGCACAGGCAATAGCCAACGCTAATCAACAAAAGGTGGAGCAGGATAAAGGGCTGACGGAGGCCGTAAAGTGGTATGAGCCATCTTATGAGCTAAAAGGCTGGCGGACAATCAATATTCCCGGTTATTGGGAAGATCAGGGTATTAAAGACCTGAATGGTGTGGTATGGTACCGGCGCGAAATAGAGGTGCCAGAGTCTATGGCAGGCGTGCCTGCAAAGGTGCATTTGGGCCGTATTGTTGATGCGGATGTTCTATACATAAACGGAAAACAGGTAGGCAACACAACTTACCAGTATCCGCAGCGAAGATACAGCTTGCCGGCTGGCGTTTTAAAGCCCGGGAAAAACCTTTTCGTGATCAGGGTGACAAACCAAGGAGGGAAAGGAGGCTTTGTTCCGGATAAGCCATATTACATTGAGGTTAATAATCAGGTACTGGATTTAAAAGGCTATTGGCAATACAAGGTGGGTGAAGTATACCGTCCGGTTAGCGGCAGCGAGGCTTTTGCGGGCTTTAACGCACAAAACCAACCTACTGCCTTGTATAATGCAATGGTTGCGCCTGCAACTGATTATACGTTGAAAGGTATACTTTGGTACCAAGGTGAAAGTAACGCAGGCAATCCGGCAGAGTATAAAAAGCTCCTGCCAGCCATGATAAGCGATTGGCGGAGTAAGTGGCAGCAGGGCAACCTTCCGTTTATGTATGTGCAGCTCCCCAACTTTATGGAAGTAAATTATTTGCCTTCTGAGAGTAACTGGGCGCTGATGCGCGAGGCCGCCCTCCAAACCTTATCTGTGCCTAACACCGCCATGGCAGTGACAATTGAGTTAGGAGAATGGAACGACATCCATCCTGATAATAAAAAGGATGTAGGAGAAAGACTAGCATTGGCCGCTCAAAAGCTGGTTTACGGAGAAAAGAAAGTTGTCTCGTCTGGCCCGATTTTTCAATCAGCGAAAATAGAGGGAGATAAAATTCTTGTAAGCTTCACGAACGTGGGAAGCGGGCTAGCCTCTAATGATGGAGAAGCGCTAAGGTGGTTCTCGATAGCCGGGGCAGACAAGAAGTTTGTATGGGCAAAAGCTCGTGTGGTGGGTGATAAGGTAGAAGTATGGAGCGAAGAGGTCCCGGACCCAAAATATGTGCGCTATGCCTGGGCAGATAACCCGGATGGAGCTAATCTGTACAACAAAGAAGGATTACCGGCTTCTCCGTTCCGCACCGATCAATAAAAATACACCTCCTGCAGAAGCAGCCTGCTAGGAAACCTTTAGAGAGCCGTGGCCTGAGGCGGGAAGACAGCAAGACCTGGTATTCATTTAGCAGCAGCCCGGCACAAGTAATACTTACCTGTGCCGGGCTGCTGCTGCCTAAACGGACAATAAAGCATTGCAACCTCAGTTAACCTGCAAGTAGTTATATACTTTGGCTCGCAAAATGCGCTTCGCTGTATTTTTTTAGATTAGACATGCGTATATATAATGGGCTGTGTGAAATTGTAAGCGTGTTTGCCTTCTGCACCCTCTTTTAGTCATATGCTTTATCGGCAGCCTGTCTGATTACCTCATCCAATTGTCTGCTACTCTCCACAACCATCTCACAAATGTTTTTTAGGTTCTGGTCCAGCTCCATTCTCTCCAAAACCTTAGTAAGACCCATAATATTTGCCAAAGGCTTTCTGATAACGTGAGACTGGTAAAAGACTATTTCACGAAGTACATTTTGTTTTTGGCTGATCAGCGACTGAGCGTTTTTAAGCTGATCATGGTAATCCATGTAATCCGTGATATCATGGCCAAGGCAAAAGATTCCTTCTGGGTTGCCTTGCTCATCAAACATCGCTTTATATTCCCACTGAGTGATTACAAAACCGCCTCTTCCGTCATGCTTGCGGATAGTAGCAGGAAAAGTGCTCTCAGGATTGGAGAAGCATTTAAACGACACTTCTTCGCAAATTCGGACATCGTCAGGGTGTATTGTAATCTCATACCTCTCCCCCACAATAGGCCCGTGTATGCGCTCAAAGGTTCTTCTGTAACAGTTGTTTACATAGGTATACTTCCCCTCCATATTAGTAGTAATAATATAATAGAAGGTTGAGTTATCTAGTAGTGCCTTGGTTTCC
>NZ_JBHTLD010000350.1:0-2953 GCF_042678745.1 Pontibacter rugosus
ATGAATAAATTTAGACTTCTCCATTTTCTTATAGGCTTATTCTGTGTGATTACATTTAGTAGCTGCGATAAAGATGAAGATTCAGAACCTTCGCAGCAGGCTTTACTTACAGATGGGGAGTGGCAAGGTACGGCAGTATACTACAATGGAAATAATGAAACAAGGTTCTTTCGAGATACAATAGAGTTTGATGTAAGTGAAATTCGCCTAAGATTTGACGACAATGGCGAATACCGCCAGACGTATGGCCGAACTGTACTTGGCACCTGGGAATTTGAAGGAAATGAACAGGAAATAGTTATCTTGGATAGCGGTGAAGCCTATGAAGATCGTGTTTTTATAAACGAATTGTCTTCCTCAAGGCTACATTTAGATGTTTCCTGGTTTGGCCCACCTGTAGAACTACGTTTTACGAAACGTCGATAAGCGCTAAAGTATAAAAACAGAAAGGCCTCTCCAGTTGGAGAGGCCTTTCTGTTTTTATACTTGCTATACGTTATACTTATTTCAATACAGCCAACGTAGCCCCGTCGCCACCACGCTCCTCTACCTCGTTACCCACACTGGCTACTTCGCGTACCGAATACAGATAATCGCGCACCACCTGGCGCAGTACCCCGTTGCCACGGCCATGTATGATCTTGATCTCTGGCACACCCAACATCAGCGCTTCGTCAGTGAAGTTCATTACTTTGTTCAATGCATTTTCAGCATACTCACCTCGAATATCTAATGTACTGGTGAAATCGGCCATGCGCTGCGTCATGTTCATACCTCTGCTAAAGCTACCTGAGACCTCCATTTTGGATTTCTTTGGCTTCTGTGGAATCTGTCCCTCTACCCGCTCCAGGTTATCTACCTTCACAATGGTTTTAAGACCTCCAAACAAGACCTCAGCGGTTTTGCCTTTTATGTTAACCACCTGCCCATAAGAGTCCTGCCCGATCAGCGAGACATTGTCGCCCGGTTTAATGGTGCCGTTGGCAATACGCTTGTGTGCCGGGCGCGGCTCCTCTTTTCGCACCTCTTTGGTAAACTCCTCCAAATCGCGACGCGCAGCTTTAGTTTGCTCTTTCTCTGCCTGGCTCTGTTTTATCTGCTGAATGGTAGCTTCAATTTTCTGGTTAGCATCCTTTAGCAGCAACTTGGCTTTGCCTTTGGCTTCGCGCATCACATCCTGCTTGCTCTCTTCTAAGAAGTTGCGCAGCTCGTTGTACTCTTTCACCGACTTCGCCAGCTTTTGCTCTAGTTTCGTGGCCTCACGCACTTTCTGCTCCAGCTCCTGTTTCTCGGTCTCTAGTTCCTCCAGCAAGCGGTCGTAACGAATTTTATCTTTACCCACCAGGTTACTTGCCTTGTCCACAATGTGCTTAGGCAAACCTATTTTACGCGCAATCTCGATGGCGAACGAAGAGCCAGGCTTACCAATCTCCAGTTGATAGAGCGGTTGCAGGTTTTTGTGGTCGTAACGCATGGCACCATTCACAATGCCCAGTGTGCGCTCAGCGTAGTTCTTCAGGTTAGTATAATGTGTCGTGATAACACCGTATACTTTGCTGTCATTTAGAGTATGTAATACTGCTTCGGCAATTGCGCCACCCAACACAGGCTCTGTACCTGTACCAAACTCATCTATCAGCACCAGGCTCTTTTTATCAGCCACGGTAACAAACTTGCGCATGTTGGTCAGGTGCGAGCTGTAGGTACTCAGGTCGTTTTCTATAGACTGCTCATCCCCGATATCAATGAAGATATCATGAAAAATACCTGCCTCGGACCCATCTGCCACTGTAATAAGTAAGCCACACTGCAGCATGTACTGCACCAGGCCTACTGTTTTTAAACTGACAGATTTACCACCGGCGTTAGGCCCGGAAATGAGCAGGATACGCTGTTCCCGGTTCAGCTCCAGATCCATTGGCACTATTGATTTACCCAACTGCCTATGCGCCAAGTATAAGAGCGGATGAAACGCCCGCTGCCAGTTAATGAGCGGGTAGTTGTGTAATTTTGGTTTAGTAGCCTCAACCCTCCGCGCAAAAACAGCTTTCGCACGAATAAAGTCCAGCAAGCCCAGGTACTGGTATGCTTTGCGTAGCTCCGGCACATGATGGCGCAGTGTATTGGTCAGGCTTATCAGGATCCGGATCAGCTCACGGTGGTAAGCATTTTCCAGATCCTTGATGTCGTTGTTGAGGCCAAAGATAGACTCCGGCTCAATATAAACCGTCTGCCCTGTATGCGACTCGTCGTGGATCAAGCCTTTAACTTTGCGCTTATACTCAGCAATCACCGGGATCACCAGGCGGCCCCCACGTATAGTAGGCTCAGCGTCGGAAGGTGTCCAACCTTCATTTTTAGCATGCCTGATGATAGATGAAATAGTTTTGCGAAGCGCGCCCTGCTGCGAAATCAAATCACGCTTCAGGCGCTGCAACTCTGGCGTGGCATCGTCGCGCACGGCACCAGCATCATCCACTACTTTATCAAGCGCGGCTATCAGAGAGCGTTCTACGTTCACGTTGGCTCCCAAAGCTTTCAGCGCCTCGTACTGCCCCTCCTCTGCCCCGGAAATAAAGCGCAGCGAATCGCGGATAGTACGCAAAGACATCTTTATCTCGAAGAAAGCATGCACATCCAGGTATGTACCTTCTATGGCAGCTCTGTCGAGGTAGGCAGAGGCATCATAATAGTGCTGCAACGGAATCTCAGCGTCCGCTTCCAGCAGTTGTTTAAATTCGTATGTTTGTTGCAGCAGTCTCTCCACCAGGTCTTGGCGGTTCAGGAAAGTCATGCGGGTTACATATTGGCGGCCAAGTGGACTCAGGCAAAGCTCTGATAGCATCTCGCGCACCTGTGCAAACCCAATTTTTATTTCAAAGTTTTCTGGATAGATCAATGGTTATCTCTTAATTTACTGCAAAATTAGCAATATCTATAACAAGTATAGAGG
>NZ_JBHTLD010000351.1:0-2877 GCF_042678745.1 Pontibacter rugosus
TAATTATATAATTGAGAATAAATATAAAGAGAAGGAGCGCAAAATTAGGGAGGAGAAGCAAAGAACAACGGAACAGAAAGACAGAGAAATACAAAAGTTAAAGGAATACAAAGAAAAGGAAATACAGAGAACACTCAAAGAATATAAGAAAACTCTGCAAGCTAAGCCTTGGCAACAATGTAAGTGCGATATTTGTAAAAAAGATGGCGTAGATGTTATCATCTTTAGAGGCAATAACCGGAATAGGCGGAGAGGCTTTCACAATACGTATGTTTTCTATTCACTTTTAAAACGTATCCTGACAGATCAATCCTTTTTTATTGATAATGCCCATAGGCTGTTTGAAACACAAATGGTTGACTCAGAAACTCAGTTAGAATTATTTGGTAACGAATATAAAATTTAAAAATAAGATATAAGCTTTTGAGCAGAAAGAGGGGGGGATAATCCCTCTTTCTGTTTAGAAGCTGTAAGAGTATTCTTTGAATCGTATTTCATTGATAAAATAGCCTAAATTAGTAATGGCCATATAAGGTAGAGGGATACTCATTAATCCAAGGCGCCATTGTTCTACGGCGGCAAAACTGTCTTTAGGTTTAGTGTTAGACAATATTTGCGCTAGTAAAGCCCGCTGTTCATCAAGCCAGTTTACTTGGTTTTCCTCTAGTAAAAAAGCATAGGTGCCAGCTAGGGGAAGAAGTACTTTGATAGCGCTCTTCCATTTATCCCTGTCTGATAAAAACAGAGATGTGATTTCATCTTTATTAACTGTGTCGGAAAGGAAAGTGTCAAAATCTTCTGGAACATCAGCCCGGTATGTAAAAGTACAATATGTAAGCCAAGTTGTTCCAGGCTGCGGAAACTCCTCATACCCTCTATATCCTTCCCCAGAATATGACAATCCGCGTGTTTCCAGGTATGCATTGCGCATTGCATGTAGCATGTCCATATAAGACTTCCAATTGCTACCTTTAGTTGAATCCACTTCAGCCAAACGCATTAAGAAGCTAAGCTGATCAAATGACTCCAACTTAACCCCTATATCGGAGTAGCTATTGAATATATTATGGAATGTTACCTTTGTATTTGGTTTTACAAGTATAGCTTCCCAAGTAGAGTTTGTTTCAAAGTCTGACTTATTGCCGTAATAAGGTCGACCTGTTAAAAGTAAGTGGTATCGTTCCCCCGCACTAATGTCCATAGACTCCTTCATGATCCGTACTCTGGTTTCTTCTTGCACATTGCTGTTACGGAGCAGCATATCAATCTTGTCTTTTAAATCCTCAATAGAGCTATAGGTAAAATCCTTAAGTCGTGGTCGCAGAGAGTCAGATATATCTTGGTATAGCCAACCTTGTTCAAAATAGTAGTCAAGCTCTGATGCCCGTGCCTGTATAACGTATGCAGAGGTTTTATGGGGGTCAAAGCGAATGACGCGCCCAACTAACTGCATTAAATGGGACATACTGGAACTAGCGTAAGTCACAATTATGCTATCAATGGAAGGGTCATCAAATCCTTCACCGATTAGTTGTCCAGTGGCTATTAAGATGCCACGTGGAAAGGCGGAGAATTCATCCAAAGCTTCTTCTGCATCAATGCCCGTTGAAGAACCGCTGCCATGGACATACACTATGTTGTCACTACTTAAAGGGTGCTCGTCTGTGCCATCTAACATGGTAGAAAGCACCTGATAGAGTTTCTCAGCGTGTTCCTTCTTAGAAACAGAAATTAGCAGCTTTCGAAAGTCAATTTCAGTTCGCTCTATGGCTAAGTTAGCTAGATTGTGCAGGTCGCGTGCCTCCAACCAGTCAGGTGCTTGGATAGGATCAAGAAAAGTAGGTTCAACAATAACCCCTCTTTTAAATAGCTCCCTATATGTGGTTGAATAGGCAACTTCATCTATGCCTATGGGCAGTTCATCCATGCGATTTGGAGTAGCTGTCAAAAACAGCCCTCTAAGCTGCATTACATTGAAGAGTGGCTGGTAGGAGTTGGCAGCTGCATGGTGAGCCTCATCGACGACTACCAATTCAATTTTTCCTTCATTCTCCTCTAGCGCTCTTGAGAGGTCATTTAGCATAACAAATTCCACCCGCTTTTCGAGTAGTGAAACCGCGCTTGAGGGTAATTTGCTCTGCTTTTCGTTTAATGCCCTTTGTAATTCTCTCCAGGCTTGTCGTTTTAACTGACGCCGATGGGTAAGCCATAAAACTTTAGTGTCATCCCTTTCTGCTGTTGCCAACCATTGCAGCAATATGCTCATGGCCACCCGGGTTTTGCCACCCCCGGTAGGTAAAACTAAACCTACTTTATGGTTAGGCTTGCCGCGGAATGCGTTTAAGCAAGCTTGAATAGCTTCATCCTGAAAAGACCAATCCGGTTCCAACTGTTTTGTTGGGTAAGATTTGACAGATTGGGTCTGAGTTTTGAAAGGAGTGCGCGTACTATTTAGTTGCAAGACCTTTTGTATGACACCTACCGGGTAACCTGTCTTTTTTGCAGTACCCAGTAGAATCTTTTGAAGGTCAGTGTCTTCTTGTAGCGATGCACTTTGAATAATGGAGGTTCTGATCTTGTCGCTTACCCCTTCTCCATCCTCGATGGCTGTTTGGAGGGCGAGGGCAGCTTCAACCGCATCCAATGACTTTGTATTAATTGCTTTCGTAGGTTCTCCACTCAAAAGTGCAAAGATTTTGTTTAAATGGAGTTCCTGAATTGCCTCCTCCCGATCGTTAGATTCCAAACCTTGTAATAGTGTGCGATGCACGGCACGGCCGCTACCATGTTGTAGAAACATATCGATAAGACGGTTTGATACCTTTTGTACACGAGGTTCGTTAAGGAAATGACGAGCCATAGTTAAAAATTATAGTT
>NZ_JBHTLD010000352.1:0-2851 GCF_042678745.1 Pontibacter rugosus
CCTAGACGAACGGGCCGTTCTGTCTGATTGTGGTGCAAATATAGAAGGTGTTATTTTATTGTGCAATAGCTGATGTAAAAAAAGAAGTATAGATATAGGGAAGCTCTTGATTCACAATAGAATAATTTCTTATTTCTCGAATGTAATGACACTATAAAGTTCAGGCTCTAGAAAAGGACCTCCAGGATGAGAAGCGGTGTAATCGAAATTTATCCAGAGATCATCTCCGGTTTCGTGGAAATGAATCTTACCGCCTGCCACCTCATCTGGAAATAAAGTTCTGACAGCGAAGCTTATCTGCTCCAGCTCATCTACATGCCCCATCTTAACCTCTGTGTACATGTGGTTTGGTGATATCACAATTCGGGCTTCTCCTCCTATGGCCATAACCGAAGAAGCCATCAGGATAGCATAATCGTCACAGTCACCGGCAAGCAGGCTCATACTTTCTGTAGGAGGAGAGTAATAATCCATTCCCAGTGGATCATTCACATATTTCCAGTTAAGCCGGATATGCTTGAACAAAGAGAAGTAACGCGTCATTTTGCCAAACTTGCGATAATACTCATCATGGAAGTAGCGGGTAGAATTCTCTACAGCAAAAGAGCGAACCAAAGGATGGGTAGATTGCATAGCGCTCTTTACACGCTGGTTCTGAAAATAAGTGCCGCGAACGGGTTTGAAGTATGAAACCTTGTGTGAGTTGCTGGTCATGTTAACCAGCATGGCATTATAATCATCGTAGATGCCATCGAACGTTTGGTTCTTGAATGTGCTGTTGAATACCATCATACCCAATATTCCAAAAAACATAAGCACGATAAGTTTTCGGCTATACTTGGTAACTGCTATGGAAATAGCCGCGGCAAGCATGAGGCAAAGCAAAAAGTGCAGCTCATAATCCATAGAGCCTATTGGCTGAATATAAAAGCTTAGCAGCACCGCCATCGGAAATACAATAATGATCTGTATAAACCGTACAGCAAAGTTCAGGAGTGTATGTCGTAGAAAATGCGTCATTCGGCTTTCATGTATAATATTTGGCAGTGCTCTCTCCATCTACTGAGATGAAAAGAATCTCTTGATACTTAAGTAACGCAAAATTCAAGCCTTTTTACTCCTTAAAGTAAATGTTTTTTGCCATATTTTTTTGTTACACCAGATGTGGAAAAAATTATATTTAGTATAAGGAGCTTTTAAAGGCCTGCACAATTAAGATACTATCGCACCAAATTTAAATGAGCGTGTTTTAGCAAAACGGCTTTTAAGCATCATGGCAAGGGCTTTAAGGCGGGAAAGGCAGGCATCTACTTTCCTTTACAGGCACTTTGCCGCCTGATGAAAGTATCAAAATCAGCTTCTAATTTTACTTCAAAGCTTTGCCTGATTGGATATAGATCCAATCAGGTTTGAGTTAGTAGTTTATTGGTATTGTATGTATAAAGGAGTAGGCTCTAAAGCTAAAATTTCTTCCGGAGTCATCAAGCGTGGGCTTTTCTTCAAATCGTTTTTATAGAAAATTTTAAAGCCAGTAAACTGTACCGGCTCGTTTTTGATATAGCGGCGGAAAGTATCTTTTTTAAGAGCCGGATGTCCCCAGCCATCCATGTGCATCACCACTTGTACTTCAGGTCTCAAGGTGATGTTAGCGCTATTGGTAATCATACCCTGCGTAAAACGGTGCACAATCAATAGTTTTGGAGGCAACTGGTTGTCTTTCACTAAACCAGCTAGATATTGTGTAGCGTAATTAATGTCTACAGCATCGAAAGTTCCTATTTTCCTACCCGGAACATGCCCGCCCTTCATAGAGAATTCAGCATCAATACCGAGGTGCACATGCGGAAGCTTAAGGTATTTCTCCAGCTGTGGTAGTTCCTCCTGTAGCGTGCTATGCCCTACCTGCACATCCAGGAAAACGATGGCATCACGTTTTTTTGCCATTTCCAGCACGTCATCAATCATTTTATTGCTCATGCGCAGTCTGTACTTGCCTCCAGCGCTTGGGTGCCCTTGTGCTGTAACGACAATGGCATGTAAAGCAGGCTGCACAGGTGTAGCAGGATCTGCTTTGCTCCAGTTAGCAACTTCTTCATCTAGCCTGGCCAGCATCTGATCAGGAGGCAGCTCACCCAATATACCCATCCGTTTGGATAGTGGGTTGCCGTAATAGGCTATGATACGCTTGCCCGGAAGTATAGCTCCAGCTAAAGGTGTAGGCCCCGGATAAACAGTTGTAGAAGCTGTTGTGTCGGGTGCAGCAGTAACAGTAGAGACAGTATCGGGTGCGGGTACGACTGCCGTGTCTGGTGTCGCTACAGACAAAGTGTCTGTATTTTCTTCAGGGGCAATAGGTGAGGAGGCTGAGTTTTCCTGGTTACAGGCAGTAGCGAGGAGCAGGCAAGTTAATATGGTAGAGGCCCACGTAAAGGTCTTTTTCAAAAAAGGTAAACTTAAAAGGGTTTAAAAACTTGAATTAGCGTTTTCTGATCATGCGAAGCCGGAAGCATTTTCTTCTGTACAAGGCATGACCTTTAAGGTAAGCATTTTGTACAGGAATGAGCTTAGAAATACCTAATTAATTTTATGTCATTGTTCAGGCCGCTGCAGCTTCAGTCTCCATATTTCTGAATGTGAAGGTATACAGGCGGGCAACTCCAGAAGGCAGTATACTTTATAGCATTTGTAACATCCATACTTACTAGAACTTCTAAAAGGCAATACGCAGCAAAAAAGCTATAATTTAAACATACTCTTAAATGCAGTTGCAGTTACAACCAAGTATAAATTTATACCAAAATAATGGTTGCTTGCATCCCAAAGTAGCAGTCCAAGAAATCTTATAATTGAT
>NZ_JBHTLD010000353.1:0-2796 GCF_042678745.1 Pontibacter rugosus
GTAAAAAGCCTTTTTATGAAGGTTAAAATAAAACAAGTTAGAAGCTCAAAACGCAGCCATACACCTGCTTCGGTAAATACCAGAAGGGAATTTTAAAATCAGTTCATGTCGGTTTTTACCTGTCGCCTTTCCTTCTCTGAAAAATTCTTCCTGCTGCGCCCAATTTTTTATGAATATGATCAAAGAATAATGCCACAAATGTTTATTTTTAGCTCTATTTAAATTCACAGCAGCCAGAGCGAGCGCTAGTTTTAACAAGTTGCCGCTCAGAGGCTCAAAGCTGAAGTCATTATGAAAAAGCACTACCGCTCCGATAAAAACTGCCAGAACTGTGGCACCATCGTTGAAGACAAATTCTGCCCTAATTGCGGGCAGGAAAACCTGGAGCTTCATGAGAACTTTGTGCATCTTGCCTTACATAGCGTAGGGCACTATTTTCACTTCGAGTCTAAATTTTTCAACAGTATGGTCCCGCTTTTCACGAAGCCGGGTTATTTAACAAAGGAGTATTTTGCTGGTAGACGGGCTGCTCACCTCAACCCGATCAGCATGTATATCTTTATCAGCATCCTGTTCTTCTTTCTTTTTACTGCCAATTCCAACATGGGTAAAAAAGATATTATGGAGGACAAAGCTGCCGCCGAAGCCGCGAAAGGGACAGAAGCAACCAGGCAGGACCTTACTAAACTGCGGGAAGCGGTGGAAAAGAAAGCGCTCAATGGTGAAGTATCTGATAAAGCGGCGGCCTTTACTTATACTATTCTGGACAATGCCGAAGCAACACTTGACACGAGCAAAAAAGCACATAATGATGCTATCATTTATACTAATCCTCGCGGAAAAAAGGCTGCCTTGGTAGAGCAGTATGAATCAGAGCAGCAAGAGCATATTTCAGAAGCAGCCGAAGAAAATGCCGTAATGCACTCGCTGGAAGCTAAGGCTAAAGAAGTGGCTGATGATGACTTACGAAGCCAGCTTTTCATCAATAAACTGCTGAGCCACCTGCCCAAAGTCATGTTTATTCTGCTGCCCTTGTTTGCCCTGATTCTAAAACTGGTTAACTACCGCTCCAAAACCAAATACTATGTAGAGCACCTGATTTATTCGATCCACGTGCACTCGTTTCTTTTCCTGTTTATTTCTGTCTTGATCCTGATAAGCTGGATTCTGCCGGGTGCCTCTGATTGGCTGCAGTTTATTGGGGTGGTGGTATCGCTGTGGTATATTTACCGTTCTATGCGTAACATTTACGGAAGCACCCGCTGGCGCACCATCTACAAATTTTTCGTGCTGTTTTTATCCTATGGTGTTCTACTTATGGTTAGCGGACTCATTGTAGTGGTGGCGACGCTGTATACTGTATAGCACAACCGCTTACTACCTTCCCCTGCTTTTCATACTTAAAAGTATAAATTGCTTAAATCAATTCAGCATAAAAAACCCTTTTGCTCTAACTTATGAAACGACTTATACTTCTGACCACTCTGCTTTTTAGTGCTTTTATTGGATATGGACAGGGCAGATACTTTATAGGCGTGAATGCAGGTTTAAGCTTTATCAACAACAACGGATTAAATTCTTCTACACCAGGAGCCACATTCAAAAATAAGCCCGCCTTCGTTTTTCCTGCGCAGGCAGGTGTTTATGCAGGAGAGAAAAGCAGACTGCGCATCGAGCTCAGTAACTTTAAAATAAAATCAGAACTCAACTATAACTACAACACAACCCAAACCGGCGACCCGCATATGCCTTCTTACGCTGAAGTAAAAATCGAGGTGCAGGCAGTTAACCTTAATTATGACTACCAGGTACTTAACCGAGGCAGCTTTGATGTGTATGCCTCGGCAGGCTTGAAGTCTCTTTTTTCCACCAGCAAGGATGAGTATACCACTTACGCAGACGGCAGAGAAGAAGAAACAGCCATACTAATCTCAGATTTTAATCGCAATCTTTTTGGATTAGGAGCTGGGCTAGTGGGCAGGTATAATCATACAAGTAAGATTGGCTTTACCTTTGTGCCAGCATACAGCCTTTATTCCGAGAGCTTTAACAAGAACAGTAGCAGCAAACTAAACAGGCTTGACCTTACTCTTGGTGTAGAATATCGGTTATAGTACCGGTAGCCATCATCCAATCCACAGTTATACTAACCAGCCTTACTGATCTGAACCAAATAGCTTTCCTTTCGCCCAATTTACAGCACCAGAGGCTTTGTCGGCGTAGTTGTTTATATCATTTACCACATCCCCCACATGGTGCTTTTCCCAGAGGGTGCCAAAGGTTTTACTCTTAGGTTTATCGATACTTAAAAACCTATTTTTGTTCTGCTCAGTGGCATTGCTGGCAAGTGTAAAGCCTTTTACCTCCGTTAGCACATAATGCTGCCTGTTCAGCAGCACATAAAACTGCTTGGCTTGTTCGGGTTTTATATCATAAGTAGCAGAATCGATATCAGTGTAAAACACCAACCTTTCTTTTTGCCCGTTTACCTGAATGTGCAGCGAGTTGGGGTTATACTCGGGCTTCACCGTCCAGAAGCCATTCACGAAAACATCGCCCACACGCACGTTTACTTTGCTGGAATTAGCCTTTAGCAGTGGCAGGTTTTTATAGGTGCTTTGAGCAAATACGGAGGAGGCAGCGGCTGCAAGTATGAATGCAGTTAAAAGAGGTTTTAAAGTTTTCATGGCTAAAAAATGGTAATAAACATTGTAGTATGGCAGGAGCCTAAAACGGTACTACTCAGGCTCCCAAACTTCCGCTACGGCAATAATCGATATAGCAATTTAATGTTAT
>NZ_JBHTLD010000354.1:0-2775 GCF_042678745.1 Pontibacter rugosus
CATTCACTCAATCGCTCATTCAAAATTGTTCTAGTTGCTAAAATCTACTTAATTTAAGCCCCTCATTTAGTACCTTTGCAAGTATGAAAGTAGGAATCTTTTTCGGTGGCCCATCGCGTGAGCGTGAAATCTCTTTTGCAGGTGGCCGTACGGTATACGATAATTTAGATAAAGCTCTGTTTGAGGCTGTTCCAGTGTTTGTGGATAGCCTTGGTAATTTTATTCGCTTAGACTGGCAGTACATCTACAAAGGCACCATCCGCGACTTTTACCCACCGGTAGAGGCGCTGCCGGAAAGTGTGCACGGTTTGCAGATTTACCTGGAGTCGTTGGGCGAGCTAAGTATAGAAGAGCAGGATAAGATAATTGCCAAAGCGGGCAAGCGTTTGCAACCAAACGAGTTTAAGCAGCACTTTGATTTCGCTTTCCTGGCACTACATGGCCCTTATGGGGAGGATGGTAGCATTCAGGGCTTATTAGAGTGGTACCACATGCCATACTCCGGCTCTGGTATACTTCCGTCTGCCATCGGTATAGACAAGGCGGCACAAAAAGAGCTGCTCAAGCAGAACGGCTTTGCCACGCCTGATTATAGCCTGATTAAGTATAGCGACTGGTCTGATCACAGCCAGCGGGAAGGCATTTTCAAAAACCTGGTAGCGCAGTTGGGGCTTCCTTTGGTTCTGAAAGCACCGCATCAGGGCTCTTCTATCGGTATCTCTATTGTAAAGGAAGAGGATTTCAGTTCTTTTGAAACAGGTGTTGACCGCAGCTTCTTTACCAAAACCATATACAAGAGCCAGTGGCTGGCCATGGGCGAAGAGAAGCAGCTAGCAAGTATAAAACAGCTGGTAGATATCCGTGAAGGCATCGGCATGCCGGTGTTGTTGCAGGATGGCTCCATTATTTACCATCCGGAGGAGCTTTTAAACCACCTCAACCATACTTTCTCCAGCTCCGCCACCGACAGCATTACGCTTACCAACGTGGAGCACGAGCAGCAGGTGCTGGTAGAGGCGTTTATCCAGGGCAAAGAATTTTCCTGCATTGTGGTGCAGGATGAGCAGGGGCAGCCAATAGCCTTGCCGCCCACCGAGATTGTGAAGGGCAATGAGATGTTTGACTATCGCTCGAAATACCTGCCGGGGCTAAGCCGTAAGATCACACCGATCAACCTGCCAACGGAGCAGATACAGCAGATCCGAACAGACTGCAGCAAGCTGTTTAAGGATTTCGGCTTTAACGTGTATGCGCGACTGGATGGTTTTATTACGGATAGGGGAGACATTTTCCTGAACGACCCGAATACTACCTCAGGTATGTTGCCGTCATCGTTCTTCTTCCACCAGGCCGCTGAAATCGGATTAAACCCGTCGCAGTTCCTGACTTACATTATCAGAACTTCGATTGCTGAGCGTTTGAAAACCGGTAAAGACACAGTGCAACTGACACGATTGCTGCAGCAGCTGGATAAACAAATTCAGGAGCAGCAGGCGCATCGGCATGATAAAATTCGTGTGGGTGTGATTATGGGTGGTTACTCGTCTGAGCGGCACATCTCCGTGGAGAGTGGCCGTAATATTTACGAGAAGCTTTCTTCCTCTACTAAGTATGAGCCACTGCCTATTTTCCTGACAGGCAGCAACGAGTCTCATCGCCTGTACACCATTCCGATCAATGTGATGTTGAAGGATAATGCGGATGACATCAAGGAAAAAGTGCAGTACTTTGAAAAAGGTGGGAAGCCGCATCCGGTGCTGGCAGAGATTACAGCTGAGGCAGAGAGTATCACCCGCAAGTATACGGGGCGCACTTTGCAGGAGCCACAGCGTATTTCGTATGAGCAGCTGAAGAACCTGACCGATGCGGTGTTCATTGCCTTGCACGGTCGCCCGGGTGAGGACGGTGCGCTACAAGCGGAGTTAGAGAAGCTGCATATTCCATACAACGGTTCAGGTATACGCTCCTCGCAAATCACCATTAACAAGTATGAAACCAACGAAATACTCGCTAAACATGGCGTGCTCGTGGCAAAGCATACGATGGCTATGAAAGAGGACTGGCTGAAGGATAAAGAAGCTTTCTTTCAAAGTATAGAAGCTGAATTCCAGTATCCGTTTATCTCCAAGCCTGCGGATGATGGTTGTAGCTCTGCTGTTAAAAAGATAAAGAACCGCCAGGAGCTGGAGGCATTTTCTACCCTGATCTTCCGCGAAATGGAAGAGCTGGATACGGAATGCGCCCGCACCCTGTCGCTAGGTTTCAAAGAGGAATTCCCGAATAAGGTTGGCTTTCTGGTAGAAACGCTCATCTCCAGAAACGGAGCCAAGCATTTCTTGGAAGTAACGGGTGGCCTGTTAACCAAGTACGCACCAGACGGAACAGTAAACTACGAGATATTTGAAGCCTCGGAAGCGCTGGCTGAGGGAGAGGTGCTTTCTTTGGAAGAGAAGTTTTTGGCAGGAGAAGGACAGAATATTACACCGGCCCGCTATGCAACTGATCCGGAGCGACGCCAGAAGATATCTGATAAAGTGAAGGAAGACCTGAAGCGTGTGGCCCAGATCTTAAATATAGAAGGTTACGCCAGAATAGATGCCTTTGTCCGTGTGCTGGAAAATGAAGAAGTGGAGACAATCATTATTGAAGTGAACTCCTTGCCAGGTATGACACCGGCTACCTGTATCTTCCACCAAACGGCAATCAACGGTTATAAGCCTTATGATTTTATAGATCGCATCCTACAATTTGGTGTAGAGCGGACTAAGATGAAGG
>NZ_JBHTLD010000355.1:0-2759 GCF_042678745.1 Pontibacter rugosus
ATTTGATACCGTACATCATTTGATCGAGCGTTGCAAAGACGGAGCGAAAGGTTATAAAACAGCTTCCGAGGATATCGAAGACAAAGATCTTAAAGACCTGTTCAGGAAGTATGCCGTGCAGCGAGATAGTATGATTACTGAATTGCAGGATCAGCTACATAAAATGGGGCAAACTGATGACGAGTCAAGCTCTATAGAGGGTACTGTACACCGTGCATGGATTGATCTGAAATCTGCGCTTACTTCCAGAGACAGAAAACGTGTTTTAGAAGAATGTGAGCGTGGTGAAGACTATGCTGTGAAGGCATATAAAGAGGCGCTGGATAAAAACCTGCCTGGAGATTTGAAGCCTATTGTTGAGCAGCAATACAAGGATGTGAAAAGTGCACACGATCATATTCGTTCGTTACGCGATCAGGCAAGAGAAGCCTAGGCAATTCTATATATTGTATAAAGGGAGCCGAAGGGTTCCCTTTATTTATTTGAGCTCTTTTATAGTTCATAAAAAAGAAAGGGTAACATCCGTCTGATGCTACCCTTTCTTTATCTGAGTACCGAAGCACTCAGCTTAATCTTCCAACCTTTTTATGATACTTTACATTACGACCTGCTGTGGTAGAAGGTTATCTGTTTCCTAAGAAGATTTAAATCAAAAAGGCCGACGTTTCAAGTCGGCCTTTTCTTTTGCTTTTGAAGGTTTTATACTTCATCCGCTGTAATACTTAAGTATACGCATTAGCTTTGGAAGGGTTTAGCTTCCAAAATAAAAGCTAGAATCTTCTTTTACGAAAACCACCGCCGCCGCCGCTTCCGCCACGGTTACGATCTCCTCCTCGGTCACCACCGCGATCTCTGTCACGGAAGCCACCACTGCCGCCACCGCTGCTTCTGCGGTCGCCGCCACGATCCCTGTCACGGAAGCTGCCACCGCCGCTTCTGCCACGAGGACCTCTATCGCCACCTTCACGGTTACTAAAGCCAAAGTCTTCTGCTCCGTCTTTGCTCTCTCTGGTGCCTTTTTTCTCTGATTTCTCAATCACAACAGAGCGTCCGTCATATTCCATGCGGCCCATGCTGGCAAGTATATCGGCTGTATATTCTGTAGGTACTTCTACAAAGCTAAACTTGTCGTAAAGGTCGATATCGCCTACGCGTCCTTCCGGAATGCTGGAATTCTGAGATAGCAGGTCGATCAGGTCACGCGGGTGAACGCGGTCTTTCTTACCGATAGTGATAAACAAGCGGTCCATACCGTCTTTTGTAGCACGCAGGCCTTTCTCTGCCTCTGCACCTTTCTCCTTCGCTTTTGCCTCTTTCAGGCTCATTTTAAGAAGAGCGGCAGCTACATCAAGCGGAGTATAACCATCTGTTTCGTTTACAAAACGCTCAATACGGGCTATATTCTTGGCAAGTGTTCCTTTCTCCAGTACTTCCTTCACCTTATCGAAGAACATGTTGGTGCGAATCTCGTTCACATCCTCTAGTGATGGTACCTGCTGTAAAACAATCTTCGCCTTTGTATAGCGCATGATGTCTTTGATCTTGTATCCGTCAGAACGGCCACCTACAAAAGAGAATGCTTTACCAGACTTACCTGCACGACCAGTACGGCCAATTCGGTGCACGTAAGATTCTTCATCCTGTGGCAGGTCATAGTTTATAACAGCCTCAACGTTTTCTACATCCAGCCCACGTGCAGCAACATCTGTTGCTACCAATATTTCAAGTGTGCCGTTGCGGAATTTGTTCATTACGTTGGTACGCTGGTTCTGATTAAGATCACCATGCAGGGCATCGGCAAAATAACCACGCGCCTGTAAGCTCGATACCAGCTCATCTACCATGCGCTTGGTATTACAGAATATGATAGCCGATTTAAGGTTATACATATCCAATAAACGCGAAAGCACTTCTGGTTTAGCACTGTTACGTACTTCAAAGTAAGACTGATCGATGTTAGTTACCGTCAGTTCCTGGTGTACTACTTTTACTAATACCGGATCAGTTTGGTAACGCTTAGTCATTTCCATGATCGGCTTAGACATGGTAGCCGAGAAGAAGATGGTTTGGCGACTTTCAGGTATACGCTCTAATACATATTCAATATCTTCACGGAAGCCCATGTCCAGCATTTCGTCCGCTTCATCAAGAATAATTTTAGATACATTATCCAGTTTAAGAGTGCCGCGCTCGATGTGGTCCATCACACGGCCCGGAGTGCCTATTACAATCTGAACACCTTGTTTAAGCGCACGCAATTGGCGCTCGTAAGGCTGTCCGCCATAAATAGGAACAACACTGATACCTGTTTTATACTTGGCAAGTTTTTGAATCTCACCTGATACCTGGATAGCCAGTTCACGTGTCGGGCAAAGAATTAGTGCCTGTACACTTCTGTCATCCGGGTCAATACCTTCAATTGTTGGAATACCGAAAGCGGCAGTTTTACCAGTACCTGTCTGCGCCTGGCCTATGATGTCTTTGCCTGCTAAAACTACAGGGATAGCTTCTGTTTGGATGGGAGAAGCTTCTTCGAAGCCCATGTCAGCGATGGCTCGCTGTACTTCCGGCGATAGCGGAAGCTCGTCAAATCTGATTTTGTTCATCTAATTTTTTATAACTGTATATCTGGATGCAGCCTGCTAATCAACCATTCTCTCCAACGAAGAGAGCGACAAGAAAACAAAAACAACCAGTGTTATTCAGTTATCAATAAATCAGACTGATCCAAATCAAGGTGCAAAAATACCTTTTATTAT
>NZ_JBHTLD010000356.1:0-2715 GCF_042678745.1 Pontibacter rugosus
TTCAATTAAAAATCATGAATTAGAAATTAGAAATTGAGTGGCTACAATGCCTGCAATTTGCTTTGCTTACACAGCTCTTTAATTTCATGCATTTCTAATTTCTAATTTTGAATTTCTAATTCATTCTTACTTCGTGAGCTGTTGGAATATTTTTTCCAGTGAGTTCTCTTCCTGACGCAAACCTACCAGAGGCCAGTTGCGTTCAGCGGCTATGCGAAAAACATTGGAGCGCACATCTGCTTGTTTGCTGGAGGTAATGCGGTAGGTAAAGCCCTGCACCAGCTCCACCTTCTCAACCCCTTGTATGTTCTGCAGCGCTTCCACTTCTACAGGCGCTTCAAACTCTACCAATGTTGTCTTATCGTTTCTGCCACCGGCTTGCAGGCTTGCCACATCACTGTTGGCTACTAATTTGCCTCGGTTAATAATGATGACTCGGTCGCAAATAGCCGCTACTTCCTGCATGATATGGGTAGAGAAAATCACCGTCTTATTTTGCCCGATGCGCTTAATCAGCGAGCGTATCTCAACGATCTGGTTTGGGTCAAGACCTGTAGTGGGTTCATCAAGTATAAGCACCTGCGGGTCGTGCACCAGCGCCTGCGCCAGCCCCACCCGCTGTCTGTATCCTTTAGATAGCGCCCCTATCTTTTTGCCTTGCTCCAAAGTAAGGCCACACAACTCTACCATCTCCTGCACACGTGCTTTGGCAAGCTTACCTTTAAGGCCATAAACAGAGGCTACAAAGTATAAATACTCGTGCACATACATATCCAGGTACAGCGGGTTGTGCTCCGGCAAATAACCTACATTACGGCGCACGGCAATTGGGTCCTGCACTACATCATGCCCAGCCACTACCACTGTACCGGCACTTGGCGGCAGAAAGCAGGTAGCAATTTTCATGGTAGTGGACTTTCCGGCACCATTTGGCCCCAGAAAACCCAATATCTGCCCCTGCTCTACCGTGAACGAAATATCATCCACTGCATGCTGTGTGCCGTAAATTTTAGAAAGGTTCTTAACTTCTACAGACATTCTTTAAATGAATAATGAATGATGACGAATGAGAGATGAATCAGCCGTCATTATTTGGTGCAAAGCTACAAAAGCCGAGCCATACTTGGTGCTACTTCTGCTTTCTGCCTTTTGGCATTAATGGGCGCACCTCAATATCTACCTGGTGGTAGTTTGGGTGTGACTCCAGCGCGTGCAGAATGGTAGAGGCGATATCTTGCGGCCGCATCATGTTGTCGCTAACTGTTACGGTATCTATGTTATCGAAGAAGCTAGTATTAACCGAACCCGGATAGATACAGGTAACCTTTACACCATAGTCGCGCACCTCTTTGTAGAGGGAGTGCGATATACCACGCACAGCATGTTTGGTGCCGCAATAGCCTGACATTTGTGCTACTCCTGTGGTGCCTGCAATAGAGGATATGTTGATAATATGTCCTTCTCCCATCTCTTTCATGCCCAACACGACTAAGCGGGTGCAGTAAAAGATGCCATTTACATTGGTTTCAAACATAGTATGCCAGTCGTCCAGGCTCATATCCTCCAGCAAACCTGCTATTCCCAAGCCTGCATTATTCACCAAGACTTGTATAGGTTTACCAAGCGTAGCAATGGTGTTGTCAAATGCTTGCTGCACCGACTCATGATGCCTCACGTCGCACTCAAAAAAATGAAAATTCTGATGCTCCAGGTCAGGTTTTGTGCGTCCCCAACCAGCTACTTTAGCACCTTTTTCCAATAAAGCTTCAACAGTGGCTAAGCCTATACCTTTGCTAACTCCGGTTACAACTGCTATTTTTCCTTTTAATTCCATAGTTGTGTAGGTTTGATTTTGAATGAGTGCATGAGTGATCGCATGAATAGGATTACAGGATTTTCCAAACGATTGTACTTATACCTTTATTTTCCTGCATTCACTTGGCCTTACGCGCAATTCAGATTTCAGCTTATCAATTAAAGATCTCCTAGCTGCGGCCTGATGAGCAGCTCTTCCACTACACTGTTTTCTGATAAGGTATAAGCACTCCAAATTGCCATAGCAACATCCTCTGATTTTACAAAACGCTCCGGCGGCAGATCAACCCCTTCCCAGCTGGCAGTAAGAGTAGCTCCCGGAAGTATGGCTGTTACACGCACGTTATGCTCCTTCAGCTCTTCTCGCAGCACCTTGGTCATACCATACATGGCATATTTAGAAATACAGTAGGACCCACCGTTGATGTACGGCGTTATACTTGCAGTAGAGCACATATTAAAGATGTGGCCTGAACGCCTGGCAATCATACTATGTACAAAGGCCTTTGTCATGTAATAAGAGCTGTACAGGTTGGTATTGATCATGAACGGCAGTGCTTCATCATCTTCCTCTGTTATCTTGCCCGGAATAAACAAGCCGCTGTTATTCACCAGTACATCCACTTGCACCCCTAGCTCATCAACATATTTTTTAAATTTCTGTAATGATCCGCGCTCACTTAAGTCTGCTTCCTGATAAAACACTTTAGAGAACGTATAATTCTGCTCTATTTCAAGCTTTAACTTTTGAAGGTCTTTCTCGTTTCGGGAACAGGTAATGATGTGGAATCCTTCTTTGGCAAACTGTTCGATAATTGCCCGGCCAATGCCCTTTGTTCCACCTGTTACCAAAATATATCGTTGCATATGCGTGCAGTTTTATATGTTTTACAATTTTAA
>NZ_JBHTLD010000357.1:0-2713 GCF_042678745.1 Pontibacter rugosus
CTGGTATAATGATTCCAATATTTTTCTTGTGTAAATATAAGTTGAAGTATACTACTCCACCGTCACCTCATCCACCATCAGCCAGGCTTTTTGCCCCGCCGAAGGGTATTGCGCAGGACTGACACCAACATTACGGGCGGTGATTTTAACATAGCGGGTTTTAGTCTCCGGAAACTCTGCTGCCACAGCTTTGCGCATGATGCCTTCCTCCTCATTGGTGTGGCGCATTACCTTAACAGTTTTATACTTCTTTCCATCTTCTGAAACGGCATAGTTTACCTCAGTTGGCAAGAATACTCTATATCCAATGTGCTGGAAATAAGAGCTGCTGATTTTGCTGATTGGCTGTACCTGCTGCAGATCAATGACCGCCTCCAAGTCTTTTTCTAACAAGCCCAGCCACTGGCCATCGTATTGATCGGTGGTGCCGTGCAGGCCATTTACAAGTATGGCGGGCGCTGCAAAACTGGAGCTGGGAGCGCTGGTAAGGCTTATCTTCTTGTGTAAAGCTTTGCTGGCATCGTATACTTTGCTTGTTACCTGCCCCACCAGTTTACCGTCCACAAAAGAACCTGCCTTTACTTCAGCAGCTTTGTTGAGTACAAAAGGCTTGGTATACTTCAGCGATTTTGCGGTTGGCGTGGAGCCGTCTAAAGTATAAAAGATGTCTGCTCCGGCAGCGTCTGTTTCGAAGGATACGGTAGCGGTGTTACTTTTTATGTTTGACTTAATCTGCTGGCGCACCTGGTAGGCACTTCTGGCATACTTCACGCCAAGCGCATCATAACGCTGGTACTGCCGCTGCATGCGCTGCTTAAAGTCGTCCCAGTTCTTCTGGTTTTCCTGCGTCCAGAGCACTTCGGAGAGGGCGGCCATGCGCGGCATCACCATGTACTCCACGTGCTCCTCTGTCGGGATATACTCTGTCCAGAGATTAGCTTGGGCGCCTAAAACATACTGCTGCTCCTCTTTGCTGAGTTCTGCTGGTGTAGGCTCAAAGGCGTATACTTTAGAAAGCGGACTGTAGCCATGTATGGCTGTCGGCTCTAGCTCACGGTCGCCCTGGTAGTGGTCAAAGTATAAATGTGTGCCCGGCGTCATCACCACATAATGTTTTTGCTTAGCTGCCGCAATGCCGCCTTTGGTGCCGCGCCAACTCATAACGGCCGCGTTGGGTGCCAAGCCTCCTTCTAAAATCTCGTCCCAGCCAATTATCTGTCGGCCTTTAGAATTTACGAACTTCTCCATGCGCTGCACAAAGTAGCTCTGCAGCTCATGCTCGTTTTTCAGGCCTTCCTGCGCCATGCGTTGCTGACACTTGGCACATGCTTTCCAGCGGTCTTTCGGGCTCTCGTCGCCGCCTACATGTATGTACTTGCTCGGAAAAAGGGCAATAACCTCTGTTAGCACATCCTCCAGAAAAGCAAAAGTTTGCTCATTGCCGGCACAAAACACATCCTTAAATATGCCCCATTTGCCTTCTACTTTAAACGGCCCACCGCTGCAGGAAAGCTCCGGATAAGCAGCTAGTGCCGCTACGGCATGGCCGGGCATCTCTATTTCCGGTACTACGGTGATGTAGCGCTCCTGCGCATACTTTACCACCTCCTTAATCTGCTCTTGGGTATAGAAGCCGCCGTGGCGGGTGTTGTCATATGTCTGCGGCAGGTCCCAGTAGTGGCCGATGAGGGTGCTGTCGCGCCAGGCGCCAACTTCCGTAAGCTTCGGGTATTTTTTGATCTCGATGCGCCAGCCCTGATCGTCTGTCAGGTGCCAGTGGAAGGTGTTCAGCTTGTGCATGGCCAGGTAGTCGATGTACTGCTTCACGAACTCCACCGGGAAGAAGTGGCGCACAACGTCTAAATGCATGCCGCGCCACTCGTACCGTGGCTTGTCTGTTATACTTACGGCAGGCAGTGCCACTGGTGCTTTAGAGTGCTGTGGTGGCAGCAGTTGCTTTATCGTCTGTGTGCCCCAAAATAAGCCATTTGGCTCGTTAGCCGAAAGTATGATGTTGTCTGATGCTACTTCTAAGGCATACCCTTCTTGGCCCAGCGTATCGGGAGTAGCAGTAAGGAGAAGCTGGATGCTGTTGTTTACTTTAGTAGGAGCTTTCTTGGTTAGTACCTGTGGCTGCACACCTGTGGCCGTTTTTATACTTGCTGCCAGCTTGTCGGCTATACTTCTTAGTTCTGCGTTTTCGGCCGGTACGTATATTTTAGTATCAGTGTTAAGTATAAATTGCCCTTGCTTTGGAGTGAGGTGCTGTGGTTTGGGTATGATAGAAACAGGAGAGGCCTCCTTGGGTTCCTGGGCAAAGCTGCAACTGCAGGTAAGCAACAAGATCAGGCTTAGCAGTAAAGGCAGCGTCTTTGAAATTTTCATGACTAAAGATTCGGGTTTGTAACTCAAGGTTAGCTATTTCCGGAGAGAAATGCCAGTGAGAAAGGTATCATGCCTTTGCCAAAGACACCTCCGCACACCCTAGCTTATAAAGTATATCTCAAACATATTTAAGCTTTGGCTCAAATAAGCCTTAATGTACTTTCGGTTTTGTTGTGGAAATATATTTTAGATTGATTTTCTAAAACTGTATTTTATCTCTGTCACAATACCAAAGCGGATTTAAAGCATTTGTGACACAGGTACCCATATAGTACTTTCTCCCTGAGATATTTGAATATATTGTATCACCACCCTCTGTTACTTCTAT
>NZ_JBHTLD010000358.1:0-2691 GCF_042678745.1 Pontibacter rugosus
GTATTATCCGGCTTTTTTTGTGATGTTTAAAATTTGCTAGTTGCTGCCAACCTCCAGCCATTTATTAAAAATTTGAGATTGAACGGGTGTTGAGTTAGGCAGTTTTATGAATTGATACCTCACGCTGGCATCGCCTAGCATCTTAATCTTCAAAGATTGAAGGTTACCGTCACGAGAAATCACCACCTCGGCTGTGTCGCCTACAGCCATACCAGCTATGCGGCGCTCCAGATCATCTCCTACACGCATTCCATCCATGGAGATAATTTCATCATTTACATTTAAGCCTCCATCCCAGGCGCTGCTACCACGGTTAACCCCGCGCACAAGCAGTTTCCCCCCTGACATGACAGTTGTAGCCCCCCAGTTAATGGCATTGCTTCCTTCATTGGTATTAACCAGCTGTAAGCCTGCTGCATCAAAGTACTCATTATAGGCAGGCGTTTTTGTTCCATGCACATAATCCTGGAAAAACTTGTCCATGTTTCGGCCAGAAACTTTTTCTATAGCTTCTTTAAATTCAGTTTCTTTAAAGCCTCTTTTAAGGTTTTTATAATACCGCTGATACATCAGTTTCATAACATCATCCAGGCTTTTCTCACCCTTAGTTGCTTCCATTACTTCCATGTTAAGCAAATGACCCAGTACGCCACCTTTTGTATAATATGAAACTTCTGCGTTATTAGAATTCTCGGTGCGGCGATAATACTTAATCCAGGCGTCAAAGCTTGCTTCAGCCACAGACTGTATTTTATTGCCAGGTGTGTTTTCTACAGAGTTTATACTTCCGGCCACAACAGCAAGGTATCGATCTGGCGTTGTAAAACCTGCGCGGCGCACAATAAGATCATCGTAATAGCTCGTTATACCTTCAGACACCCACAGCAAAGTAGTATAATTTTCCTGATTATAATTAAATGGACCCAGCGCTTCCGGGCGCAGGCGCTTCACATTCCACAGGTGAAAATACTCATGTGCCACTAAGCTTAAGAAACCGGTATAGCCAGCTTCTGTGCCATAGTTCATGCGAGAAGTTTGAAGCGTAGTAGAGTTCAGGTGTTCCAGTCCTCCCCCACCTCGCTCGAGGTTATGGACGATAAATACATAGCGGTCTACAGGCAGCTCACCAATTACTTCCACAGCCTCTTCCACTACCTTTTTCATATCCGCCAGCAGGCGCTGCTCTTCGTAATTGCCTTCGCCATACATAGCTACTTCATGTGGCACTCCGGCTGCAGTAAACTTCAGCACTTTGTGATTTCCAATTTCCAACGGTGAGTCAGCCAATATATCGTAGTTAGGAAAGGTATAAGTGAATTTACCTGTACTTTTTAAACCTGTAGATACGGTGTTCCATTCTTTGTAGGGGTTTACTACGAGTGTACCATTTAAATTCTGATAGCCCTCCGGATACATAAAGATGCTTGTTCCATTGAGATAACCATGTGATGCATCGAGGTAGCTGGTGCGAACACTTAGCTCATAGGCATACACATCATAAGAGGCACGTACGGCATCAGCTTTATTGCTGTAGACACGCCAAGTGTTTTTATCGATCTTTTCACTCTGTAGCGGTTTGCCTGTTTTATCTGTAGCCTTAAAACTTTCGACATTCTTTGCAAACTCACGAACCAAGTATGATCCGGGTGCCCAAACAGGCATCGTGAAATCTATGTATTTCTTTTTAACGCCACTCAGCTCTGCCTCCACTTTAAAGTAGTGCGTGTGTGGTTCGGGCATAGAAAGCGTATACTTTAGCTCTGCTGCAAGGGCCGCCGCCGCATTTGTGAAGGTTAAGAAAAGGAGTAGAAGGAGAGAAAGTTTAAATTGATTGATTTTGAACATGTTTTAGTTTAGTGTTAAAGATAAAAGCAATGGCATTTTACAACAATTAGCCTGCTTTTCAAAATCACGAAGCACCTGTTCCCGTTCAGATTTAGTAAGAGCTTGTTTACTATTTCGTTTTTTCAGGCGAAAGCTGAATGGAAAGGGTTCTGGCAAAGCGGTTTTAGAGCTTCATAGAGCGCTATGGGGCGAGAAAAGCGTGAAGCCAGGTTCCTTTACAGGCTTTTGCAGCGCAAAGGATGAATTTTAAACAGGCTCTAAATGATGATTTAGTGAATAATTCTGGCAGCGCAGTTTTTTTATTTAAAATTCTGCTAAGCAAAAGGAAAACCTAAAGAGGCTGCGTGTATGTCAAATGGCAAAGAAAGAAGGTTAAAAGCTTCTATTCTTTACCGCTAGGAAATGCTCACGATGCGTTCAGTAGCAATCGGTCTCTGAGCCATGCATGAGCCAATCTATACTCACAAAAAAAATTGATAGACACAAAGGAATTATAGCTTCGTAAGCCGCTTTCTCCCAGCCGGTGCAGCAGATCAGTAAAACAGCTTTCAGAGAGCACAATAGCCAAATAGTTATCAGAGCCAAGGCGCATCATCATCTCAGGCACCAGAAACCCATACAGCCAGGCCTCTTCGCTGTCTTCCAGAGCATTGGTTTGTGTTAGGTCGAGCAACCAGTGTTTAATCGATTTGTCATAAGCATACATTAAAGCTGTTAGCAATTCAGCCTTCAACTCTTCAGAAGGGCATACTTGGTTATATTTTAACTCAAGAAGCCCATCTTTAGAAACATACTTCATAATCTTACCTCCCATAACCAACCCCTTCACGTGAACCTCTCATATAG
>NZ_JBHTLD010000359.1:0-2665 GCF_042678745.1 Pontibacter rugosus
ATATATTATTTACCTATGACATATCTTCTCTGGCAGTATTAATTGAATCCTGAGCAGATAAGGTATCTTGTGCTGCAAACGCACCCCTTCAGCAAAATGCTGTATTATTAAAAACCTTCGCTATTCTGGCTTGTATCTGTCAGAAACAGGACAAATTATTTACATGGCCGATCTGGTCTTGGTGCATGTAGAAAGGTGATTATACTTATTTCAGTTCATCCATAGCCTGGTATACCTTATCTCCAATCAACTCCAGATCGCCCGTGTCGGTGTTTGCCAGAATGATAATCACTTTGCTGAAGTCTTGATCGAACAGCAGCAGCGAATTGAACCCATTGATGCTGCCCCGCCGCTCTAATACCGGCTTCGCAAACGTTCTGTCATTAAAGTAAAAGCCAAGGGTGGGGTAGCCGCGTGCATACGGAATATAAGCTTTTCCATGAGGTTTGTTCAAAAGCAGCGCTGTGGTTTTCTTTGATAACAGCTTATTCGTTTTCAGGCCCTGCACAAGCTTGTATAAATCTTCTGTGGTTGAGTAAACTGCGCCAGCCCCTGCATAGTTAGAGAGGTAAACCAGCGGGTCGTTGTAGAGCGTGTCCTGGCTTGTGCCTTCGCCATAAGTGTAGTTGTGGTATCCGTAAGCCAGATTTGGTATGATAGTAGCTTCTGCTAGCACGCCTGTATTCGTCAGGTGTAGTGGCGTGAGTATGTTGTCTTGCAGCAGGTCTTTAAATTTCTTGCCTGAAGCCTTTTCCAGCACATAGGTTAACAGGATATAATCTACATTATTGTAGTTAAAGCTATCCGGCTTTGCTTCGTGGTTTTTGCTCACGAATTTCTCTACATACGCTGAGGTGGAGTAGGGGGAGCTGTATGCGGCTAAAGGTTCGTTCTTCAGGCCAGACAGGTGTGTGAGCAGGTCGGACACGGTTATACTTTCACACGCAGGAGGCAGGCCGCTCACATACTTAGAAACTTTATCACTTAGCTGTAACAGCGACTTCTCGTAGAGCTGCAAAGCAAGTATGGCTGTAAAGGTTTTGGTGAGGGAGGCTACCGGAAAACGGGTGCTATTTGTGATAGGCACTGCGAACTGCATGTTAGCGTAGCCCCTGTTCAGCTTAGAAACTACTTTTCCATCTTTTACGACCAGTATAGAAGCATTAAAATGACCTGCCTCATGCTCTTTGTTTATGATGCGCTCCACAGCATTTTGTGCAAACACAGCGCTCGAGAACATTAAATGCATGAGTAGTAAAAGCTGTTTCATGACTTCGTAAGAGGGACTTTGGCTTTGGTAGAGATGTTTAAAAGCAGAGGAGCAAAGTACATTTCTATACTTTGCTCTTCTCCATCTTATTCTTCAAAATTATCATAGTAGGTAAAGTCTTTCGTGATCTTTCCGTTCTCGATGGTGAAGATCGTGCAGATAGGTAGCTCAAACTGTGAGCCATCCGGGGCTGTGCCGCTGGAGACAAACTCTACAATCACATGATTTTCGCCTGAAGGGTACACCTGCACCACCTTGTCGTTTAGGTCAGGGAAAACCTCGTTGAGTTCGCTATACTTCTGCACGATCTGCTCACGGCTTTGCGTGACAATTCCCTGCCCCAGCGATGGGTCTTTGAACTCGGCAGTTTCAGTGTACACGGCCGCCATCTGCTCCCAATTGTGGTTGTTGAAGTGCTCGAAATACTGGTTAACGAGGTTTACGTTTTCTGTGCTCATAGTTGGTTTGGTTTGATTGTTACAGGGGGAGAGTATGAGGAGGATAAATATCGGAATGCAGAGCTTTTGAAACATATTCTGGTTAGTGTATAGTGGAAGATCATGTTAGGATTCAGGAATTAAAATCTTCAGAAAATAGCTTCAATCTATCTGGCGCCTAAAGTGAAATGTGTGCTATCTATACTCTACTTTTAATATTCAACTCCGCAGGTTGCGTTTCCTCAAAGTGCTTAGACCAAACCTTCTCCTTTTTTAGGATGAACACGGTGCCCACTACGAAAACTATAGCTGTAGCAATACCAACCATGGCAAAAAATGGCTTATCGGGAATCCGCACGCTTAACTCTGAGACAAAGGCGGCATAAAGGCCTAAAACAGAATAGTACATAAACCACACATGCACACCTTTGTAGCTTCTTGGGAGACTTTTTATAAACAAAGGAACCATGCCGCAAGCCAATGTCAGAAAGCTGATAATTGCTGTGACATGAAAGACTCCGAACCTGCCTGTGAGGTTATAAATGCCCAAGGCTGATCCGCAAACCAGCACGATGGCACCTACATAGCTATAGCCAACCTGTTTGTGTAAACGTGTACCTTTGCGAGTCGCCAACACAAATGCACCAGCAACCATAGCCAAAACAGCTACAGCCAAATGAAACCAGCCGAGGGTAGAGTTCACAAAGTTATACATAGCTATGCTGTTTTGATTGTTTTATAACCTTCTTTCTGGTGTTTAGGATAAGCTTGAGGTGCTTATTTAGGTTTTACTTATGAGTTGTAAGGTGTCTATATTTTGCTTTGAATTACAGGAATCAGATAGTCCTTATCAAAGCTTCTGTTCTTGAATAGAGAAACTTTCTCTTTGCCTGTTACAGACAAGTAATTTTCAGCTGCTGTCATAAATATTTCTTTTGCTTCAACATATATATCACCT
>NZ_JBHTLD010000360.1:0-2641 GCF_042678745.1 Pontibacter rugosus
TTACTTAGACTAATTCAAAATATAAATGAAAAACGTAGAGCATATAGGTATAGCAGTCAAAAACTTTAGTGAGGCCAATGCACTTTACAACAAGCTGTTGGGTGTAGCGCCTTATAAGACAGAACATGTGGCCTCAGAGGGAGTAAACACTTCTTTTTTTAAAGTTGGCGATACCAAAATTGAATTGCTGGAAGGATTAACTCCAGAAAGTGCCATTAGCAAGTTTATTGAAAAGCGCGGAGAAGGTATACATCACATCGCTTTTGAGGTGGAGGACATCTTTGCGGAGATGGAGCGGCTCAAAGCCGAAGGGTTCACGCTGCTTAACCAGGAACCTAAAAAGGGTGCTGATAATAAGCTTGTTTGCTTTGTACACCCAAAAAGCGCTACTGGCGTGCTGATAGAACTTACACAGGAAATACGTTAGGTGCGCAGGCAACACTATAGAGACAATCTGAAATGAACCAGTTTATAAGACAAATACAGGCTGCCGAAGATGAGCTATTGATAGGCAACGTTATACTATATCCTACAGATACTGTTTGGGGCATTGGCTGTGATGCCGAAAATGTGCAGGCAGTTCGCAAAATTTACAAGATAAAGGAACGGGAAGAGTCGAAGGCTATGATCTTGCTGGTGACTGATAAAGCGATGTTGCTGCGATACGTTAAGGCCTTACCTGAAGGCTTTGATGAAATGTTGCAGCAGCAGGAGCGACCAACAACCTACGTTTTTTCCGAACCGAAAAACTTACCGAAAGAAGTACTGGCCGATGATGGAACGGTAGCCATTCGTATTACAGAAGATGAGTTTTGCCACCGCTTAATCCGCCACTCCAACCGGCCACTCGTTTCTACATCTGCCAACGTGAGTGGCGAACCATCTCCTAAAACATTTGCTGACGTAAGTGAAGTGATTAAGAAGCGCGTTGATTTTGTAGTGAATTGGCGGCAGGATGATGAAATGGCTTCTAAGCCATCACGCATCGTTAAGGTGATGCCTGATGGGACTCATACTGTGCTGCGTGATTAGGCGACGGTGTTATACTTGATACACCAGCTAAAATATAAATTGTTGTGCAGCAAAGTATAACAGGTGCTTTTACTTGTCGCTTTCATTATTGAGTAGGTTATCCTTATTTTTGTACCTCAGGCTGCACTAATGCTGCCTGAGGTTTTTAGTTTATACATGATGGATCAAGTTACTTTACCGAAGCACCCCATTTTTGATGTTGTATCTGAAGCTGCCGCTGATTTAGGAGTTGATGCTTATGTTATAGGTGGGTTTGTGCGTGACCTGGTTTTGAAACGGCCATCAAAAGACATTGATATTGTATGTGTAGGCGATGGTATTGCGCTGGCAGCCATGGTAGCCCAAAAGCTGCCGCATAAGCCTAAAGTTTCTATCTTTAAAAACTTTGGTACGGCTATGTTACGTGCCGATGATTGGGAGGTGGAATTTGTAGGAGCCCGAAAAGAGTCCTACCGGGAACACTCGCGTAAGCCGGAGGTAGAGCAGGGGACGCTGGATGATGACTTGCACCGTCGCGACTTTACCATCAATGCCTTAGGTATCAGCCTGAACAAAGCCAACTTTGGTACTCTCATTGATGAATTTAATGGCGTAAAAGACATGCGCCGCCAGATTATCCGTACCCCTCTTGAGCCAGGCATAACTTTTTCGGATGATCCGCTGCGCATGATGCGTGCCATACGCTTTGCCTCTCAACTGAGCTTCGATATTGATCCGGATACCTTTGATGCCATCATAGATCACAAAGAGCGGATTAAAATTGTGTCGCAGGAGCGCATCACAGATGAGTTAAACAAGATTGTGTTGTCGCCGGTGCCAAGCTACGGTTTTAAGCTACTATTTGCTTCTGGTCTGCTGCACATCATATTCCCTAAAATGGTGGAGTTGCAGGGCGTGGAAACCATTGATGGCAACTCACACAAAGATAACTTCTACCATACCTTGCAGGTGCTGGATAATGTAGCGCAGGTATCGGATGATTTGTGGCTGCGTTGGGCTGCGATAATGCATGATATTGCCAAACCGGACACGAAGCGCTATTCGCCTAAAGTAGGCTGGACCTTTCACGGACACGAAGACCGAGGAGCACGTATGCTGCCAAAGCTTTTCCGCGATCTGAAACTGCCCCTGAACGAGCACATGAAGTTTGTGCAGAAGCTGGTAAAGCTGCATCTCCGCCCCATAGCGTTGGTAAAAGATACTGTTACAGATTCTGCTATACGCAGGCTTTTATTTGAAGCGGGAGACGATATTGATGCCCTGATGAAGTTGTGCCGTGCCGACATCACCTCTAAAAACGATAATAAAGTAAAGCGTTACCTGCAGAACTTCGATAAGGTAGAAAAGCGGTTGGTGGAGGTAGAGGAGAGTGATAGCCTGCGCAACTTCCAGCCCGTGATCACTGGCGAAATCATCATGGACACTTTTGGTCTGAAACCATCCAAAATTGTTGGAGACCTGAAGCATATCCTGACGGAAGCTATACTAGAAGGTAAGGTAAAGAATGAGTATGACGAAGCCTTTGCCTTCCTTTTAGCAAGAGGAGAGGAAATGGGGCTTCGCCAAAATCACTCATTAAACAACAACTAAACAATTACTTGTTATACAG
>NZ_JBHTLD010000361.1:0-2608 GCF_042678745.1 Pontibacter rugosus
TCACGCGGTAACTCCTCAGGGGTTTATCTTGAAACTAGTCCTCTTTGTTTTTGCCTACACCATCAATAAATGTATATAATCGCAACTTGAGTTAATTAGTAAAATCAGTTTTGGTATACCCCGGGCAAACTGCGTTAACTTTAAATGGTGTGTCCCGAAGTTCGTAAGCTAGATGAACGGTGTACATATTCAAAGCCGCTTTTGACGAACCATAGACCGCATATTTTGCGTAGTCGTAAGCAGGCCAGCCAGGATTGCTTTGCAGGGAAAGAGAGCCCACACTGGTGCTTACGTTTATTATTCTTGGCTCCGGCGACTTCCGCATCAAATCAATAAAAGCCTGAATAACATGGATGGCACCATATAGATTAACTTCGAATACTTCTTTGTAATGGTCCGTAGTTGTTTCAAGCGCACTTTGCGGTACAGGGCCACTGATTCCGGCATTGTTTATCAGCACATCTAAACGCCCCTGCTCTTTTTCAATAATGTTTTTTGCAGATAAAACGCTACCAGGTTTGGTGACGTCTATTTCAATCGCCTGCACATTCATAAAGCCATTACCGATTAGTTCTTCGACGGTTGCTTTACCTTTTTTGATATCCCGACTGCCTACATAAACAAACAGTCCTTGTTCTGAAAGTTGCTTTGCTGTTTCCAGGCCAATGCCTCTGTTGGCCCCGGTAATTAGTGCTGATTTCATACTTTATTTTTTAATGATGACGCAGCAAATTTGCCACGTTAAAAAATGAAACCATTTACCATATGGTAAAAAGCAGCTTACCGGATATTCTTCCTGATTCTACTCAAAGATTGTTGCGTAACTCCTAGATAGGACGCAATGTAC
This sequence comes from Pontibacter rugosus, assembly GCF_042678745.1. Classification (NCBI taxonomy): domain Bacteria; kingdom Pseudomonadati; phylum Bacteroidota; class Cytophagia; order Cytophagales; family Hymenobacteraceae; genus Pontibacter; species Pontibacter rugosus. The sequence continues at coordinate 848 of NZ_JBHTLD010000361.1, forward strand.
GTCAAGGGAACGCGGTTAGAAAGTGATGGAAAATTTTTCATGAATTCCAAATAACGGGTAGTTGCATCTTGCGAAATGACCGGGCCTTTTCTGGATTTCTGGAACATGCATATTTGAACCATCTTATTTTTTATGTTATCCCAGCCTACAATAGTATGGGAAAGCTCTTCCCAGTTTTGTTTAGAAAAAACAATGAGCTTACAAGCAGTACTGGCTTGCAAATATTCAGAAGAGGGGGTGTTTGCCTCGAAATTTACATAATCAACCACTAAGCTGTTTTCACTAACAAAGCAACGTGTAATTTCTTCCCCTTTGTTATTGTAGTAGCAACCCCGAATTACACCTTCCACAATAAAACCAACTTGTGAAGGAATTTTAGCTGCTTCAGAAAAATACGCATCTTTTTGAAGCTGTACTTCTATCGCCATTTTCTTGACCAGATTAATCTGTTGTCCGTTCAAGTTGCCAAACTGCAAAATGTATTCTATCAATTCTTCCATAGTCGCAATGTAGACAAGGCAAGTTTTGCTGCGTTTACCATTTGGTAAATAGTGACCGTTTCAATGAGCCATAACGGCTTACGGCTTTGCGTAGTAGCGGAACAGAATTACCCAAGTACACTGTGGCACTTAACCCGCCATTGCACAAAACCGCTGTTGTGCGTTCATACTTATTTCGCTTTTTCCGCTTCAATTTGTTTGTCGCCCCATTCTTTTAAGTAGCTGATAAAAGGGATAAGCTCATTGCCTACTTCGGTCAAGGTATATTCTACTTTGGGCGGGACTTCGAGATACACTTTCCGGTCAATTAGATTGTCTGCTTCTAGTTCTCTTAAGGTTTGAGTCAGCATTTTAGTAGTGATGTCAGGCAGCGTTCTGTTTAACTCGCCATAACGCAGAATGGAGTGTTCGTGCAAATACCATAAGATTCTGCCTTTGTATTTTCCGCCAATCCGCTTAAAGGCGTAATCGACGGAACATGTTGCAACCTCTGGACAAAATTTCTCTTTCTTTTTCATTTTAAGTTATTGATAATCAGCAATACATTATTTTTAGTATGTAGCATACAAAAATGTACATACTTGCCATAAATATACTGTTATTCTACTTTTGAAGCTCACTACAAGATGAATAAAATGAGTTTAGAACAGAGAAATGACAGACCTGCTATCATGAAAGCAGTCAGGCAACACGAATTTGGCGGCCCAGAAGTGCTTCGCTATGAAGATGCACCAATGCCAGAAATAAAAAAAGGAGAAGTCTTGGTTAAAGTGAAAGCGGTTGGGCTAAATCCTCCCGACTGGTATTTACGTGACGGATATAAAATGCTACCTCCGGAGTGGCAGCCCCAAGTACCATTTCCTATTATTCTTGGTACCGATATTTCAGGGGTAATTGTTGAAGCAAGGCCTGATGTGTTTTAGGTGTTGTTGGTGGAGGTGGTTCTTCTGTTCTTCTCCACAATATAGTAAAACCCAACATTGATGAGTAAAGAGGCCGCTATAATCACATAATACAGCCCTTTACCAATAGTATCGGTAGATTCATTAACTACAACACCCACTAAGACAGGCAATAGCAGCAGAATAAATTGTCCCAGTAACTTCTTCGGTTCAACCATGAATACAAGCAAGCCGCTGAAGAAATTATAGATTATAGCGGGTATTAAATAAACTACTGGATACATAGATGCAGCATTTATACCTCCCCCTTCTTTTATGTAGCCGAAGAGCAGGACAATAAGGAACTGTAGAACTGCTAC
>NZ_JBHTLD010000362.1:0-2582 GCF_042678745.1 Pontibacter rugosus
TTTACTATTTCTTCTTACCTCTATTAACTATGAGCTTCTCAGAATATTTATTCTTATTTCTAGTTTTAAGACCTTTAGCATATAGGCCTTTACGTGAGCGTGGGTGACCGCCAGAAGATTTACCTTCACCACCACCCATAGGGTGATCGACAGGGTTCATAGCTACACCACGAACGCGAGGACGTCTACCTAACCATCTGTTACGGCCAGCTTTGCCCAACTTAACGTTCATGTGCTCTCCGTTAGAAACAGTACCAACTGTTGCAGAACAGTTAACCAGTACCATTCTCAGCTCGCCAGAAGGAAGTTTAATCGTTGCATAACGTCCTTCACGTGCAACCAGCTGAGCATAAGAACCAGCACTTCTTGCAAGTGTGGCACCAGCACCTGGCTGAAGCTCAATGTTGTGGATGATAGTACCTAGAGGAATGTCAGAAAGAGGCAAGCAGTTTCCTACTTCTGGAGCAATACCTGGACCTGAATTGATTACAGTACCAACTTGTAAGCCTGAAGGAGCAATAATATAGCTCTTCTCACCGTCTGCGTAGAAAATTAACGCAATACGAGCTGTCCTGTTCGGGTCGTACTCAATGGTTTTAACTGTAGCAGGCACGCCATGCTTCGTGCGCTTGAAGTCAATAACTCTGTACTTTCTCTTATGTCCACCGCCTACATAGCGCATGGTCATTTTACCAGAATTGTTGCGTCCACCAGATTTTGAAAGAGGTGCCAACAAAGACTTCTCAGGAGTAGCAGATGTTAATTCATCAAATGCAGGGGCTACTCTGAATCTTTGACCTGGTGTTGTTGGTCTTAACTTTTTTAAAGCCATTTTAACTTAATTATATGCCGCTGTAAAAGTCTATTACTTCACCCTCTTTAAGGGTTACTATTGCTTTTTTAATCAGAGAAGTACGGCCGGTTACAGCGCCAGACTTTGTATACTTAGTCTTCTTCTTACCTAGTGCGCGTATTGTTGCTACTTTAGCAACTGTTACACCGTACATTTTCTCAACCGCCTTTTTGATTTCAACTTTATTGGCAGCTTTTTCTACCTCAAAAGCATACTTTCCAACCTCGTTCAAGGCAGCGTATTTTTCTGTGATTATTGGTCTTCTCAGAACGTTCATTACTTCGTGCTAAAGAGGGTTTCTAATTCATTTACTGACTGCTCAACAAGAAGAAGTTTCTCAGTGTTAAGAAGGTCATATGTATTGATATCCTTAACAGTCGAAACTTTTACCTTTGGAAGGTTTCTGCTTGACAGAACGATATTCTTATCTACAGCAGGAAGTACCACTAGTGTCTTTCCTGTTGACTGTAAATTATTCAGTATACCTCTGAATTCACTTGTTTTAGGAGCATTCAAAGCAAACGACTCAACTAAAGCAACTTTATTATCACGTGCTAAAAGAGAAAGAGCAGAAAGACGAGCAACTCTTTTCAACTTCTTATTCAGTTTAAAGCTGTAGTTTCTTGGTTTAGGGCCAAAAACTCTACCACCACCAATAAATACTGGCGACTTAATGCTACCTGCACGAGCCCCACCTGTACCTTTTTGCTTCTTGATCTTTTTGGTTGAACCTGCAACTTCTGCACGCTCTTTTGATTTGTGTGTTCCTTGTCTCTGGTTTGCCAGATACTGTTTCACGTCAAGATACATTGCATGCTCATTTGGCTCTAGTCCAAACACAGCATCAGAAAGTGTCACCTTTCTGCCTGTATCTTCACCTTTGATATTTAATACAGAAAGCTCCATTTTATTTCTCAATTAACACGTAAGAATTTTTGGCACCAGGAACAGAGCCACTAACAACTATAAGGTTTTTATCTGCAATAACACGCAGAACAGTAAGGTTTTGAATCTTAACTCTGTTTCCACCCATTCTACCGGCCATTCGCATTCCTTTAAATACTCTTGAAGGCCATGAAGCAGCACCAATTGAACCTGGGTGCCTTGCTCTGTTGTGCTGACCGTGTGTCTGTCCACCAACACCAGCAAAGTTATAACGCTTTACAACGCCTTGAAAACCTTTACCTTTAGAGGTACCTACCACGTCAACAAATTCTCCTTCTATAAAGAGTTCTGCATTAACTACATCACCCAATGTATAGCTTACGCCTTCTACATCAAACTCCGCAACTTTTTTTGCAGGGGCCGTATTAGCTTTTTGGTAATGCCCGGCTTCCGCCTTCGTTACTCTTTTCAACTTTTTTTCGCCATAGCCAAGCTGTACTGCAGCATAGCCATCTTTTTCTACTGTCTTCACTTGAGTAACTACACACGGACCTGCTTGTATAAGCGTAACTGGTGTGTATTTACCATCTGCTGTGAAGAGGCTTGTCATTCCGATTTTCTTACCGATAATTCCAGGCATTCAACTTTTATTTAAGAGATGGATACAATAATTCACTGTCCCCTATTTTGCTAAGGGAGTGCAAAGTTAATAAAATTTTCTCTACCGATTCAAATAATCTATAAAATATTTATTCTCAGCCAAGTATAAACAAAAAGAGGAAGGCTAAGGCCTTCCTCTTTTTGTTTCAATTTATAATGATGTTATCAAACTTTGATTTCAACA
>NZ_JBHTLD010000363.1:0-2568 GCF_042678745.1 Pontibacter rugosus
ATTAGATGATTTTTTATAATTATTCTGTCACTTTCTAACTACTAATCCGTACAATAAAGCATATTACTAAAGTTTGCTTATTGACATGTTAGAATACATTAAAACCATTTTATTGAAGGTAAGCTTCGACAAAATGTTGTTTGAAAAAGAGTTACGCAAAGCCTTCAAAGTACTGAAGCGAGCTGAACTGAAACAGCTCCGAAACTGGTGCTACGAGCAATTCTCGGGCATGTATTTACTAATCTTAAACAGGGTTTTCTTAAAGCCTAAAAAAGTATAACAAAACTATTCTTCAGGGTAGTCCTGCATAAAGCGAATGTTGCGCACCAGCCCACTGTAGCCGGTGCGCTTCACAGCTGATTTCTTAAACAGCTGTGAGAACACCTCGTGCGTCAGCTCTTTCCAGTCGTTTGCTTTCAGGTGCTTTAAGTCGGGGTGCGGATTGAAGGCGGGTTCGCTGTGTGGCTTGCTAAACCTGTTCCAGGGGCATACATCCTGGCAGATATCACAGCCAAACACCCAGTTGCCAAACTTACCATTCATTTCCTGCGGCAGTTGGTCCTTCAGCTCTATCGTGAAGTATGAAATACACTTGCTTCCATCTACCACGTAAGGTTCTGTGATAGCACCTGTCGGGCAGGCATCGAGGCAACGGGTACAAGAGCCACAGTAGTCCTTTATCGGCCCATCATACTCCAGGTCCAGGTCAATAATTAGTTCTGCTATAAAGTAAAAGCTTCCTACCTGTGGCGTAATCAGGTTTGAGTTTTTGCCCATCCAACCTAAGCCGCTTTTTTTGGCCCAGGCCTTATCCATTACCGGGGCAGAGTCTACAAAGCAACGGCCACCAACCTCACCTATTTCCTCGTTAATGTAAGCCAGCAGTGTTTTCAGCTTATCCTTTATTACAAAGTGATAATCTGTACCATAGGCGTATTTTGATATTTTATAGGTATCCTCTTCCTGCTGTTGGTTCTCTTTTTCAGGATAGTAATTGAGCAGCAAGGATACGACTGACTTGGCTCCATCTACCAGCAGGCGCGGGTCCAGGCGCTTATCGAAATGATTCTCCATGTAATGCATTTGCCCGTGCATGTTCTGGTTAAGCCATCGCTCCAGGCGCGGTGCCTCCTCCTCCAGAAAACCTGCCTTGGAGATGCCGCAGTACATAAAGCCCAGTTCCTTGGCCTTCTGCTTGATCAGGTATGTATACTTCTCTTTGCTCAATCTATACTTGTTAGTGCTGCTTTATACTTTAAAGGCAACAAAATTAAGTTAAAATAAATCCGCCTGCTGCTTTTTAATGCGATGCTGGTTTATCAGCAGCCGCACACACGCTAGTTTATAAAAAGAAAGAGCAGACCTGTGGGCCTGCTCTTCAATAAAAAATCACAAACAGGTATCTTAAGCTCCGGGCTGATTAAAAAGTCCTCCAGAGGCTATCTCTTGCGGCGGAATTTTACCTAGGTGACGATAGGCCATCTCTGTTGCCTCTCGTCCACGCGCGGTGCGCTTTATATAGCCTTCCTGTATCAGGAATGGCTCGTATACTTCTTCAATCGTTTCTGCTTCTTCTCCGCATGCTGTAGCAATGGTAGTAATACCCACTGGGCCTCCTTTAAACTTGTCAATGATCGTGAGCAGAATGCGGTTATCCATATCATCCAGGCCATTCTGATCCACATCTAAGGCATTCAGCGCGAACTTGGCAATATCTACGGTAATAGTGCCGTCTCCTTTCACCTGAGCAAAATCGCGGGTACGGCGCAGCAGGTTGTTAGCAATACGCGGTGTACCACGGCTACGGCGGGCAATTTCGAAAGCGGCATCCTCATGTATAGGCGCACCCAGCAGAGCCGAAGAGCGCTTTACGATAGAACGTAACAGCTCGGCATCGTAGTACTCCAGGCGCGAGTTAATGCTGAAACGGGCACGCAAGGGTGCTGTCAGCAAACCAGAGCGCGTGGTAGCTCCGATCAGTGTAAACGGGTTCAGGCTTATTTGTACCGAGCGCGCGTTTGGACCAGAATCGAGCATAATGTCGATCTTGTAGTCCTCCATGGCTGAGTACAAATACTCCTCTACCACCGGATTCAGACGGTGAATCTCATCGATAAACAGCACGTCGTTCGTCTCCAGGTTAGTGAGCAGGCCTGCCAGATCACTTGGCTTGTCCAACACCGGGCCAGAGGTCATTTTGATACCTGCATCCAACTCGGAGGCAATAATATGCGACAGCGTGGTTTTACCTAGACCCGGAGGGCCATGCAACAGCACGTGGTCCAGTGCTTCGCCACGGCGTCTGGCTGCCAGCACAAAAATCTTCAGGTTCTCCACCACTTTATCCTGCCCCGCAAAATCGTGGAAGCTGAGTGGGCGAAGGGCCTTGTCTATGTCGCGTTCAGCCGGCGTTAAATGTTCTTTTTCGCCAGTGAGATAATCTTCTCTCATACGTATAATCTTCTACAAAAAATGAGCTTTCGCTGCTCTTAAAGGTAACAGTTTAAGCTGTTGTTTTGCTCCATTTATACTCACGAAGTTAAGATTTTTTGCTAATTATTTTAAGAT
>NZ_JBHTLD010000364.1:0-2564 GCF_042678745.1 Pontibacter rugosus
AGCACTTTATAGTTCTTTTTGCGTTACATAGATAACTAGTTACACCCAAACTAAAAGCTTATCATGTTGCACTCGAGTTTATTGTTTGTTCTGAATCCTATCTCCGGAGATGTAGAAAAAGCAGATTTGGAAGAGGATATTAAAAGCCTTTGCAATGAACACGGTATAAAGTATAAAATCTATATAACAACAGGCATTAATGATGAGGAGCAAATAAAAATTATACTTGATGAATATAAGTATGAAGCAGTGTATGCCATAGGAGGAGATGGCACAGTGAGTATGGTAGCCTCCCTGCTTATCGGCACAAGCATACCTTTAGGTATTATTCCTCTTGGCTCTGGTAACGGACTAGCGAAGGATCTTGGTATTCCACAGGATACGGAAGAAGCGCTTCAGTTGCTACACCACCATATAGTAGGTAATATCGATACCCTTACACTGAACGGTATGCCTTCCATACATCTTAGCGACCTTGGTTTTAATGCACTCGTGGTAAGGCGTTTTTGTGAAGGTGATACGCGCGGCCCCGGTGCTTATGCCTGGATAGCGATGCAGGAATACCTGAGTTATGAGCCCAAAAATTACAGGATAGAAACTGATACTGAGAATTTTGAAGGATTGGCTTTTATGGTGACAATAGCCAATGCGAACGCCTTTGGCAGTAATGCTAATATCAATCCAAGTGGCATCATCAATGATGGTCGATTTGAGATATGTTTGATAGAGCCTTTTCCTAGAAGTGCGGCACTCGGTATATTATACAAACTGTACACCGATAGTATAGATACAAGTGTTTTTAGCCGCACCATCACCTGTACACGAGCTAAAATCTATAACCTGGAAAACGAAGTAGTGCACATAGATGGCGAGCCTGTTGACTTCGGAGAAGAAATAGAAGTAATTATTCACCCCAAAAGCCTGAGGGTAATTTTACCAGCTGACGATGAAGATTAAAATATAATATACTGTTCTTTCCTATCGGATTACAAAGAACCTCTTCATTTCTACAAGTAAATGCGTAGGATGATTTCAGCTGTTAGAGACTGGTGCTCTTGTGATAATCAGATCTAACTTTTTCCTGAAAGCTACTTGACCTGTGGCAGCTGTTTCTGAAACTGCCAAACACTCCAGCCATACTTCTCCATTGCTGTAGTAGTTTAGTACAAATATGCCTAAGGCCTCTAAGGTAAAAGTGGCTTTTCCTCCCTTTTTTACAAAAGCTGTTTTACTGCCCGATCCACTGACTATGTAATGGTTTTTTCTCACTTCAAAGTGCTGCAGGTTATGATCGTGTCCAGCCACATAAATCAGGTTACTATACCTATGGAAAATGCGAAGCAGGCGTTTGCGCATCCGTTTATACTTGCGGTGCGACATATCTTCATAAGCTCCGAAAAATCGGCGGTAGAAAGGGTAAATGGATCCAAATACGGGCAATGGCACATAAATTCGTTTATGCATAGCAGTAAGCGGGAAAATATGCTGCTTCATGGTAAACTTACCGCCGTGCATGGCATTACTGTAAAGGGGGTGATGTGCCGCAATTAGAACCCGCTGGTGCGTGTTGCGCTTTAAAAGCTTGTTTAACTCCAGAAAAAATTCTTCGATGTGATTATAAGGGCAGCCGTCCTGCTGACCAAGCGGCGTTTCGCCACGCTGCACAAACCATTGCGTATTGATCACCACTAATAAAAGGCCATCAGCCAACTGAACACTACTGGGCCCAGGGCAGCCGTTAGGAGGGAGGTAGGCATCAGGGTCTGCTATGTGTTGGCGCACAAACTGCTCTTGTCGCAGCATCTGCGCATAGCCTCCTTTGCGGCCTTTCAGCCAATCGTGATTGCCACTTAAGAAAACGCCTCTGCCACTGAAATTCTTTACAGTATCTGTTAGCGTGCTCAAGCGAGCCTCGGCTGTAGCTCTATGCCTGTGCCCTTCCTCAGGCAAACCGATAGGGTAGATGTTATCCCCCAGAAATACCATGGTGCCTTTCTCCTGTGCTTGCTGCTGCCACTGTTGCACTAAGTTAAGTACTGGGTCAGTTCCGTCGGTTGCCAGAGCTCCTATGTCACCAATCATAGCAACTGAGTGAACCACTATAGCATCTTCTGCCGGAGTATAGCGCTGCCAGGTAACATCAGACAGCCGGTAGAATGGCTTACGTCTGTACTTTCGCTCCTGCCAATAGCTAAAGGCAAAAAAAACGACTAGTAATGTCGGGATGATAACCAGAAAGTATAGCAGCATAAGGGCAAGGACCTGTAAATCTAAAAATTAGGAGGAGTAAGATTCTTGAAATGACCATTCAACCGAACCCGATCTTTCAAACGCTCTGTTTCCGCTACAATCGGTAATATCTGTTTCAGATGCAGTAGAATAGTTTCCTGTCTTTCGCTTTCACTTAATATCTGAAGCATCGCATATTCTTGCTCTGTGTTCAGGCCCAGGTGGTGCGCTATATCATAGCTCTTAAAATCCTCAGGCAACTCACTATACAGTTTATCTAAACCCAGTGCATCGTAAAGCTTTTCAAGGTGCTCCTTTATCTGTAATTTAACTAT
>NZ_JBHTLD010000365.1:0-2525 GCF_042678745.1 Pontibacter rugosus
GTTTTCCCTTCAAAATAAGGTCAACTACCATATATAGAAATAGGGACAGATAAGAAAACAAGAAAGTATAAAGTATTTGTCTCATTCAATTTATTTCAATGCCGCACAACGAAATAGGCCATAAGACGGTGAAGCTTGTCAGACTTGATTCGGTGTCTTATGGGGTGTGTTGGCCGGGGTTGTTCTTCCCTTTTTCTCCCGGTACTGCGAATATAAGAATAAGGGAAAGACAACCCGGATGGTTGGGAAGTTTTACGCCTGTCAAAAATCAGCTTCCAAGTGGCGCTTTAGCCGGAGGCAATGCTGTTAATAGCGGGGTATTAGCAACGTTGCCACAGGCGTCAGGCTCCGGGCTGACAATTTTATCCAGCGCATGGGTGGTGATGTGGGTGTAGATCTCGGTGGTCTTGCTGCTCCGATGTCCCAGCAGCACCTGGATATACCTTAAATCCGTTCCTTGCTCTAGCAGGTGAGTGGCAAAAGAATGGCGCAGGGTATGTGGCGTGGCGGGTGCTTTCACGCCTGCCTTCTCCTTGCTGGCCCGGAACACGCTGCGGATGCTCTCCACCGTATATTGCCCGCCCGTCTGCCCCTCAAAGAGCCACACCCTGGGCCTGTACTGCTTGTAATAAGCACGCAGGCTTTCCAGCAGCTTTTGGGAGAGCAGCGTGGTGCGGTCCTTCTTGCCTTTGCCGCCACGGATCAGCAGCAGGTTGCGCTCCGACTGCACGTCCGTAAGTTTCAGGTTGATCACTTCGCCAATACGCAGGCCACCCGCATACAAAAGCTGCAGCATGCAGCGGTGCTTGAGGTTCTCGGTCACAGAGAGGATTTTCAGCACGTCCTGCTTGCTGAGCACCTGCGGCAGCCGCTCGGGCTTCTCGGGCCGCTCCACCTGGCCCAGCTGCACCTCGTGCCGCAGCAGCACGCGCTGGTAGTAGAACTTCACGGCATTGATGGACTGGTTCACAAACGATACGGAATAGGTGCCGGCCTGCACCATCTGGCGGTGGTAGTGGTTGATGGCCTCTTCCGAGAAAGCATGTATGCCCTCCAGCCCGCTATCCCTGTGCGCATTCAGAAAGCGCAGGAGCAGGCTGTGGTAGGTGCGGATGGTACTGAGGCTGTAATTGAGCAGGAACAGCTTCTCCACGTAGTGAAGCGGGCAGGCAATATAGCCGTCGCCCTTCCGGTAGCATTGTTCCCAGAGCCGGGCCTGCAGGGCCATGTCCTTCACCTGCATGGTCTGCGCCAGCCACACCTGGGCTACTCGCTCTACCTCGGTTAGCAGCGTGTGCAGACTGCTGCTTTCGGTGCGGATGACAAAGCACTGCATGTCGTGCAGCCACCTGGCCACTTTGCTTTGCTTCAGGCAGGTATGGATTTCCTTGTTGTAAAGATAACTGAGCTGTACATACGGTCTGCCCTGGTGTTCCAGGGGCTGCAGGCGCACGACGGGGCGTGCGGGCACCTTTCCCAATGGCTCTGCCACATGCTTATCTTGTTGCAGGATAACGGTTCCTTCCGCCGGGCGCAGGCGCTTGGGCCGGAACAGGTACCTTGTGTCCACCTTGGCCAGCCCCTGGAAGTGCTGGTGCGTCATCTCGATGGCCTGGCTGCTGCGGTGCATCACAAAGCACTTGTAGGTCCTGCTGTACTTGATCCAGCCAGCCTCCTTCAGTCGTTTGGAGAGGAAGGGGTTGGGCTTGTGCCAGATGCGGATAATAGCTTTGCCCGCGTGCTCCAGCGGGTTAAGGTACAAAATAGGTTTTTGATCGGGATAAGCCATGGCAAATGAGACAGTTACTGAAGGCAAAGGTAAAACCTTTCAAAACCGTAGCCGTGTTATTACGCGAGTATACACGGATATACGCGAGTACAAACGCGGGTAAGTTATGAGCCAAGCCAGAACATGCATCCAGTGCGGAACAGCCATTGTAGGCAGGAGCGATAAGCGCTACTGCTCTGACCCCTGCAGACACCTGGCCAACAATATGGTTAAGGTACAGAACCAACACGAACGCAGGATTCTCCAAATCAATGCTGCATTAAGAAAGAACCGCAGCATTCTCAAACAGCTCAGTCCGCAGGGTAAGACCACCCTGCCCCGCCAGTACCTGGAGCTGGCAGGCTTTGATTTCCGCTACCTGACCCAGGTCTACCGCACCCAGAAGGGAAACACCTACTATCTCTGCTATGACTATGGGTATATGCTCCTGCCTGAGGAGAAGGTATTGATCGTGAATTGGCAGCCCTACATGGATGTGGGTCGGTGATAGCGCTGTCGGTATGTCAACTGGGATGTGCTTTTTGCTGCAACATGGTTATAGCTGAGGCGACACACGCATTTAGGTACGTTAAGTAAAGCGGTTCTTGTTGGCACAACCATTCTTGTTTCCTGTTGCCGTTTCTCACTATCTCCTATAGGGGAAAGCCATAACCCCTGATACAATTAATAGAATAGACTTTTTTCTAGGATAAGCAAATTGCTAAGCACGGTAATAAGAGTAACAACAATCCTGTTT
>NZ_JBHTLD010000366.1:0-2453 GCF_042678745.1 Pontibacter rugosus
TGTTGATTAATCCATAACTGCCAATAATATCCATAAGTCAGTCATCAAGATTCAGCGGTAAAATTACAGTTATAAAACATCATCTGCCACAATGAGGATTGTCTCTGGAAAAACCATCCTAATAAATCATAGTAGATCTTAGGGTATTTGATAGGGCGATTTCCAGCTCAAGAAGTATCTTCTTTAGTTTGAAATTCCTGCCAAACGCTATGTTTGTCGCTGGCCTTTAACATCCCCTCCTACCTTACCACAAATTTATCTTCAGGCTCTAAACACCTCACTTACAGCTGGCTTACAATTCATGCATTTAGCGCATAGGCTTTTGTTTTATGTTTCTAATTAAATAGGTACTCACGTAAACTAACCTTCGAAGTTAAGGCTTATATAAACCAGGATGGAAGTAACCATCCACTGAAGGCGAATTACAAGTTATACATTTCTCTTTTTCTATATACTGCATTTTAAACAAAAGCTGCAAACAACCGTTCATTAAGAGCATCAGACAAATTGCTCAAAAAAGAACTCTTGTATGGGAAACAATACCAATGAAGGCAAAAAATTCTTAGACAGCGTCTATCAGTTTTTTGACCATGCCGCCAACTACTCCAGGTTAGATGCAGGGATACTTGCACAGATCAAGGCACCTAATAGCGTGTATAAAGTATCTTTTCCGGTAGAGATAGACGGAAAAGTAGAAGTATTTGAGGGAATCCGAGTTCAGCACAGCCACCACAAGCTACCCTCTAAAGGAGGAATCAGGTTTAGTATGCAGGTAGATGAGGATGAGGTAAAGGCGCTTGCTATGCTCATGACTTTTAAATGTGCCGTAGTAGATGTGCCTTTTGGTGGTGCAAAGGGAGGAGTTAAAATTAACCCGAGAACCAGCTCTGTTAAAACCCTTGAAAAGGTAACGCGCCGCTATGCTGCTGAGCTTATCAAGAAAAACCTGATTGGCCCGGGCATGGATGTACCCGCTCCTGATTATGGTACTGGCAGCCGTGAAATGGCCTGGATAGCTGACACTTACCAGGCGCTTAAGTATGGCGAGACAAATGCTTTAGGTTGCGTTACAGGTAAACCTGTAGGCCAGGGAGGTATTAGAGGACGTGCAGAAGCAACTGGCCTTGGTATTTATTACGGACTTCGGGAAACTCTTGCCGATACAGAACTTCTGGCAGGAAAAGGGCTAGAAGGAAATACCATGGAGGGCAAGCGCATCATTGTTCAAGGCCTCGGAAACGTAGGTTATCACGCAGCATTTTTCTGCCAACAAGATGGAGCTAAGATAATAGGAATAGCCGAACGCGAAGGCGGTATTTACAATGAGAATGGTATTGATGTGCAGGAAGCTTTTAAGCACAGAAGCGAAAACGGCTCTATACTTAACTTCAAAGACTGCAAAAATTACGAGAACTCTACAGAAATGCTTGAGCTCGAGTGCGACATTCTGCTACCTGCTGCCTTAGAGAATGTTATACATACCGGCAATGCAGAAAACATCAAAGCTAAAATAGTTGCTGAAGGCGCAAACGGCCCAGTAACACGTGAAGCCGAGCAAGTGCTGTTGCAGAAAGGCATTATTATTATTCCAGACCTATACTTAAATGCAGGTGGTGTAACGGTATCTTATTTCGAGTGGTTGAAAAACCTGTCGAACGTGCGGTTTGGGCGTATGGGTAAACGCGCAGAAGAAGCAAGTTATCGCCGTCTTGTAAATGCTATTGAAACAAGCTCTGGCAAGAATCTGTCGATGCAGGAAAGAGCATTGCTTACACAAGGATCAGACGAAATCGGGCTTGTACGCTCTGGATTAGAAGATACCATGATCAATGCTTATCATGAGATAAGAGATGTGATGGTACAAAAAAACATTCCTGATTTACGCACAGCGGCCTTTTTAACGGCAATCGAGAAAATCGGGGTAAGCTATGAATCACTTGGAATTTTCCCTTGAGTTAGCATTTGTCAAGAAACAATAATATCAGGTAAGGTCAGGATTAATCAGTTAAAAGAGCTGTGTCCTGGCCTTTTTTTACGGATACTAGCCAATCTACAGCTTCATCCTGAGCTGTAAAATAATTGAAATTTATAATCTGATGAATCGGCAGCATGGTCGTTGCCTGGTAATTCATGACAATAGCATTAAAATGGCTTTCAGAGAAAACAACAGCCACAAAGATGTTATCATTAATGATATGGTGCACTTCTGGATAAAACTCATGCATAAGCCAGTTCTCCTGCTCTCTGCTAAATGACCCCATCAAAGTTAAATCTGAGCAGTACTTTACAATAAATGGATGTTCTTTTACGAAAGCAAGCGTCTGCATGTATAAAGACTTCAGGTCAGAAAGAACAGGTTTTTGAAGCCATGTTAGCAGCAATACTTTCTGAGGTTCGCGATAGGTAACAACTGCATATGGTGTCTCTAGTATCACCATGTATATGATTTTTAA
>NZ_JBHTLD010000367.1:0-2492 GCF_042678745.1 Pontibacter rugosus
CATGATTTTTAATTGAATTAAAATGTTCGCAATCTTAAAAAAAGAATTTAACGGCTTTCTGAACTCGCTGATAGCTTACATCGTGATTACGGTGTTTCTGGTGGCTATTGGCATGTTTATGTGGGTGTTTCCGGAAAGCAGTGTGCTGGAGTATGGCTTTGCCGACATGCAGGCGCTGTTTAACATGGCTCCGTGGGTTTTCCTGTTCCTGATACCGGCCATAACCATGCGTACCTTTGCAGAAGAGAAACGCGAAGGCACTATTGAACTGCTGCTCACAAAGCCGATTACTGACCTGCAGCTTATACTTGGTAAGTACTTTGCCGCATTGCTGCTGGCACTGTTTGCGCTGCTGCCAACGCTGCTTTACTATTATTCTGTTTATGAGCTGGGTAACCCGCAAGGGAATATAGACTCCGCTGCCGTGGTAGGCTCCTACTTAGGTTTAGCTTTTCTGGCTGCTGTTTTTTGTGCGATAGGTGTATTTTCATCTGCTATCTCAGATAATCAAATCATCTCTTTTGTGATAGCGGTTTTCCTTTGCTTTATCATATACACAGGTTTTGAGTCCATTGCTTCCATCCCTATGTGGGGCAGCTTCAGCTATTTTATAAGTCAGTTGGGTATTGCCTACCATTATTCGGCAATAAGCAAAGGCCTGGTAGACTCCAGAGATGTGTTATACTTTCTGACTGTTATTGCCATTATGATTTTAGCCACTAAACTGGTGTTGAGGAGCAGAAAATGGTAAAGGAGCAAAACAAAAGCAGACGCAGCAGCGATATACTTGTCTTTCTGGCTTGGGTAGGTGGGCTAATCCTGCTGAACATTCTGGCTGCTAATTTCTTCTTCCGCCTGGACCTGACCGAGGATAAGCGCTACACCATTGCCCCGGTTACAAAACAGATGTTAGGCAGCCTGGAAAATGAAGTAGTGGTGGATGTATACCTGGAGGGAGATTTCCCGGCTGGCTTTAAAAGACTGCAACAGTCTGTGCGTGAGACGCTGGACGAGTTCAGGATTTACGCCAATGGCAACCTGCGCTATAATTTTATCGACCCTTCAGCCATATCAGATGAGAAGCAAAGAATCGCTTTTTATACTTCGCTGGCTCAAAAAGGGATAGTGCCTGCAAACTTACGTGCAACAGAGGATGGAAAGCAGGTGGAGCGACTGGTGTTTCCGGGTGCCGTAATTCGTTATCAAGGCAAAGAAACAGCCGTTAACCTGCTCAAAGGAAATCTAGCTGCAAGCCCTGATCAACGCCTGAACCAATCAGTAGAAGGAGTGGAGTACGAAATGGCTACCGCTATCCGTAAGATGGCCTTTCAAGGAAATAAGATCATTGGCTATATAACTGGGCAGGGGGAACTGGAGCAGCAGCAGGTTACAGACCTGCTAGGTTCGCTGCAAGAGTATTACCGTGTGGCCCGTGGCGAGCTGGATCAAATTCCGTCACTAGATGGCCTGGACTTGATAATTGTGGCCAAACCAACACAGCCATATTCTGAGGCAGATAAGTATAAAATCGATCAGTTTATCATGAAAGGCGGCAAAGCAGTCTTTTTCGTTGACCCACTGAATGCCAATATGGACAGTGTAGGGGCAGGAGGCATGTTTGCCATTCCGTATAACCTCAACCTCGACGATCTGTTTTTTCGCTACGGAATACGCCTGAACCCAACCATGATCATGGACCTTAACTCAGGGTTTATACCTATGGTAACAGGCTACCTGGGAGATAAGCCTCAAACAGAAATGATTAACTGGCGCTTTTACCCGTTGCTTAACAACTTTAGCAAACACCCCATCACCAGAAATATTGATGCTGTATATTCTAAATTTGTAAGTACAATAGATACGGTTAAAGCAGAGGGTATACGTAAAACACCTTTGGTTTATACTTCTAATTACTCGCGCATACTAGAGCCGCCTGTGCCACTCTCTTTAGAAGAAGCCCGGCTTGATGTGAAACCAGAACAGTACCAGGCGGGGCAGCAGGCAGTGGGGTATTTGCTGGAGGGGAAATTTACATCGCTGTTCCGCAACCGCCGTGCCCCTGGAGGCGTGCAGGATAAAAAGGTGCAGGAGCAAGGCGTAGATACAAAAATTGCCGTTTTCTCTGATGGCGACCTGGTGCGAAATGATATCAATGCACGGACAGGACAGGCTTATGAACTTGGTTTTGACAGGTATAACAATGTTACTTTTGCCAACAAAGAGTTAGCCATCAATACGGTACATTACCTCCTCGATTCTGAAGGGCTGATAAATGTACGCAGCAAAGAAATAGAGCTAAGGCCACTGGATAAAGTACGGGTGCGGGAAGAGAAAACATTCTGGCAACTCCTGAATTTGGTGACACCTATTCTGCTTTTAGGAATTTTCGGGGTTAGCCGCTACTACCTGCGTAAACGGAAGTATGAGCGCTTCTAAAAATTATGTCTCTGTAACCTAGCGTGCCGCAAAAAGGAGAGGCAAAAGACTTAGGA
>NZ_JBHTLD010000368.1:0-2460 GCF_042678745.1 Pontibacter rugosus
TACAATACCATAAAATTTATATATTTGATATAGCTATCAATACCAACATATGCATAACAAAAGTAAGATCTTAAAGGCAGCCACTCTGGCTCTGACTATTTTTGCAGCTCCAGCTGCCTTTGCTCAAACTACACCTACTCCACCACCTAGTACAACTACGGGCTCAGATCTGAATGCGGTTACAACAGCAGTTCCTATCTTAACTGTAGGACCTGACTCACGCTCAGCAGCGTTAGGTGATGCTGGTGTTGCTTTGTCTCCTGATGCTAATGCACCTTATTGGAATGCTGCTAAGCTTGGTTTTGTGGAGAATGACATGAGTGTAGCTTTTTCTTATTCTCCGTGGTTGCGTAACATTGTCGATGATATGTCGCTCAACTACTTATCAGGGTATAAAAAGTTAAGCGAAACTTCAGCTATTGCTCTTTCGCTTATGTACTTTGACCTGGGCGAAATCCAGTTTATAGATGCGAATCAACACCCGCTACAGAACTATAACCCGAAAGAATATGCGGTATCGGTATCTTACGGCCAGGCATTGAGTGAGAACTTTAGTTTAGGTATTGCGGCTCGCTTCATACACTCAAACCTTGCCGGAGATGTAAACATCAGTGGCCAGAACATGGAAGCCCAGCCAGGCAATACAGCTGCTGTAGACGTGGGTGTATACTATAACAAGGACATCAGCCAGAATCTAAATTTAGGATTGGGTGCTAACATTGCCAACATAGGCGGTAAAATTGCTTATTCAGAAAGTGAAGACAAAAGCTTTTTACCTACTAATTTAAAAGTTGGTACAGCTCTAAAGTATAACCTGGACGCCTACAACTCCCTTACCTTTGTGCTGGACGCAAACAAATTGCTGGTACCATCACCAGGTGCAGACACAGACCAAAGTGTAGTGAGCGGTATTTTCTCTTCATTCGGTGATGCTGCCGGTGGAGGAAGTGAAGAACTCAAAGAAATTAACTTTTCTGGAGGTATAGAGTACTGGTATAACGAGCTTTTTGCAGCACGAGTAGGTTATTTCTATGAAAACCCTGATAAAGGCGGCAGAAAATATATGTCAGCTGGTTTAGGTATTCGTTATCAGAAATTTGGTTTAGATGCCGCTTACCTGATTCCAAATGATCAGGCTAATCCTTTAGCTGATACTTGGCGATTTACGCTGGCTCTTAACCTCGATTAAATCTTTACATTTATATAGAATGCTTGATAGAACAAAAGCTCCTGAAACATATGAAATAGATGCAGTCAATATCCAGATAGCGGAGGTAACAAGCCTCAGCAATGGAGCTAGAATGCATGTTATCAAAAGCGAAACCCAGCCTGTTGTAAGGCTGGATTTTGTTTTTAAGGCCGGTAAATGGTACGAAGATAAAAAAGGAGTGTCTGATTTGGCAGCCAAAATGCTGCTGGAAGGCTCTTTAAATCATACAGCAAAACAGATAGCCGATAAAGTAGCTTTTTACGGCGCTTCCTTTGAAAGCTCCAATGGCTACGATCGCACTGAGTACACCTTATACTGCCTGGCTAAGTATACTACTGAGCTGTTACCACTCGTATTGGATATTCTGCAAAATCCTGCTTTTCCAGAAGAGGAATTCAACCATTTAAAGCAGCGTACTTCTCAATCTTTAAAAGTACAACGGCAAAAAAACAACTATTTATCTACTCACAGCTTTACACAGCAAGTTTATGGATCACAACACCCTTATACTTTTGGTTTTGATGATGGCGTGCTAGAGGCTGTAACCAAAGAGGAAGTAGAGGCATTTTATAGAAATAGGTTTATAAGTCAGGAATTAGAGGTGTTTGCCTGTGGTGCCATTGATGATGTGCTCCAGCGATACCTGCAGTTAGAAATTGAAAAGCTGCGCATACAGCCAGCAACAGGTTCTGCTCTATCTATAGAGCACAAGATTAAGAGTGCTACTGAAAAAACCAAACTCGTTTCCATAGAGGATAGCTTGCAATCCTCTATACGTGTTGGAGCTAGAATGCCTCATATCAGTCATCCAGACTACCAGCCATTGCTTGTGTTAAATGAGATATTAGGAGGATACTTCGGCTCAAGGTTAATGCGGAACATCAGAGAAGACAAAGGGTATACCTATGGTATCTACTCTGTCATTTCTTCTAAAGAAGAAGATAGCCTTTTCTATGTTGGGACAGATGTAAACTATGCGGTTACAGATAACACCATTGATGAGATATTAAAAGAAATAAAGCTTCTACAGGAAGAAGAAATTCCAGAAGAGGAACTACAGACGGTAAAGAATTACATGTTGGGTAAGTTCTTAAACGATCTTAATACCATATTCGACCAGTGTGACAGGTATAAGCGTATCGTACTTTTCAATTTAGAGCAGGAGCACTATAACAATTATGTCACTACCATTCGGACAATCACAGCTCCAAGGCTTAAGCAATTAGCAAAAGACTATCTAAATACAGAAG
>NZ_JBHTLD010000369.1:0-2443 GCF_042678745.1 Pontibacter rugosus
TTAAATTTGTGTATGGATTGAGCTGATAAAACAATTAAGTTTGGCAGCAGTTAAATAAAGCAACAGCATCAAAGAAAAATAAGATAAAATGGCAACATCAACAGAGAAAAACATTGCAGTACATAGCCTCATCGAGAACCGTTGGAGCCCAAGAGCTTTTAGTAGTGAAACTGTAAGTGAAGAGCAATTGGCGTCTTTATTTGAGGCCGCGCGATGGGCACCCTCTGCCATGAATGAGCAGCCTTGGCGCTTTATCTATGCAAGCAAAGAAAACGGCGAAGACTTCGAAAGGCTCTTTAGCTGCCTTGTGGAAGGTAACAGCTGGGCAAAGCATGCTTCTGCTTTGTTTGTAACCATTGCCAAGAAGAATTACGATTTTAACGGGCAGCCAAACGGCATAGCCCGGCATGACGTAGGATTGGCGACAGCGAACATTTTGCTTCAGGCAACAGATTTAGGCCTGCACGTGCACCTGATGGGTGGCTTTAATGCTGCTAAGGCCCAGGACGTGTTGGGGATCCCGGAAGGATTTGAGCCGGTTGCCATGGGAGCAGTAGGCTATGTAGGAGACCCGGAATCGCTGCCAGAAGCTCTTAAAGAGCGTGAACTTGCTCCCCGTCAGCGCAAACCGCTAAACGAGATTGCCTTTAAGGGAGTGTGGGCACAGAAGTAGTTTATACTTTAGAATTCAAAAATTATGAGCAAGACAATCATACATAGAGCTGATACCCGTGGACATGCCAACCACGGCTGGCTGGATACACATCATACCTTCAGCTTTTCGCGCTACCATAACCCCGAGCGCATGAACTTTGGCCTGCTGCGCGTGCTGAACGATGATGTGGTGGCTGGAGGAATGGGCTTTGGGGCGCACCCGCATGACAACATGGAAATCGTTTCCATTCCGTTATCAGGTTCGCTGGCCCATCAGGATAGCACGGGTACCAAAGAGGTGATCCGCACGAATGAAGTACAGATCATGTCGGCTGGTAGTGGTTTGACCCACTCAGAGTTTAACGGCTCACAGACAGATGCTGTAAACTTTTTGCAGATCTGGGTGTTCCCTAAAGAGCAGAACATACAGCCACGCTACGAGCAGAAGGCATTCGACCCGGAAGAGCGTGTGAATAAGCTGCAAACTGTGGTTTCACCTGATAAGGATGGCAAAGCTGTCTGGATTAACCAGGATGCCTGGTTTACCCTTGGCAATCTGCAGAGCGGTTTTACCGAAAATTATACGTTGCATAAATCTGGCAATGGCGTGTATGCCTTTGTGCTGGAGGGCGAAGTGGTGATAGAGGGCGAGACACTGGGCAAGCGTGATGGCATGGGTATAAGCGAAACCGATAGCATTAGCATCAAGGCATCTGCTGCTGCTGAACTGCTGCTGATAGAAGTACCAATGAAGTAAGATATAATAGTGTTTAGTGATTAATGGAGAGAGCCCTGGTACAGCCAGGGCTTTTCTTTTTAGCGCAGGTGCCGCATAATAGCAAAAGGTACAGGTGCCCATAGCGCTGATTTATGGTTCATGCTTTTCAAGCCTCGGTTAACCCAGCTGTTGCAGTTCTTAAGCACATGGTATCTGCCATGTGCTTCGTAAAAGGTATCTTGTCGTGTGTAGCCAGATCCTGTAATATGCTGAAAAGCGTTTTCCTGCTGCACAAAGGAACGATCAATGTAAGAGATAAGCAGCTGATATTGCTCCGGTGTAATAAGAATAGGTTGTTGTCGCCTGTTCTCAACTAGTTTACTTTTGATGTACGTAACGTGCATAGCGGTAGATGTTGGCCAAAACGCTGCAGCTAAAGCTACGCCTGGTGTTATATCCTTCCATTCGGGAGTTTGCATAAAGAAGCGCTTGTCGCCCCAACCAAAGGCAACATACTTATAGCTACTGTCTACATGGGCAAACTGCTGGAGCGGCAGCTTATGGCGCCAATCTATGTAAGGCGTGGAAACAGGAAGTACCAGGTTAGTATGCACACCATTTGAGGTTACAAATATCTCGATCTTCTTAGACTGCTGTTGTTCCTGCGCGTAGCTGCTAATAACAGGAAAGCCACTCAGGAGAAAGGCCAGAAAAATGAACGAAAGTACAGAACTGGTTGCTACTGCTAAAAACCAGTCTATTGTTCTAAAAAATACATTTAAGAGGCGCTGCATAAAAGTGCATACGGATGGGGGATAGAAATTATAGGCAAGGCTATAAAAAAACAGAACCCGGAGCAAAGCGCCGGGTCTGAGTGAAGTTTAGTTAGTTTAGTTTCTATCGAAGATCACCTCAATTACTTTACCATCAGTACAAAGTTTGGCTTTGAGCAAGTGCCTGAAGGTATGAGAAGCAGTTGCGCTATGGCAGGTGTTATAGCCAGCCATTTGTTTTCGGTAGCGCGTAGAGGCGATGAAGAAACCCAGATTGGGTTTCGGGTACAAATGTAAG
>NZ_JBHTLD010000370.1:0-2410 GCF_042678745.1 Pontibacter rugosus
ATTATGGCTGCACCTGTACCTAAAGTATATCATACGGAGCTTGGCAAGTAATATGATAACTATGAATTTAAATTTTTCGTTTTAAGATCAGAAGAACTTAAAAAACTACAAGCTATCAATAAGAACAATGGTAAAGCAGAAGATGTTTTACAGCAGTTTTATCGATTTGTTAATGGTGGAATACAGCAATATAAGGTGGCTTATGATATATATAAAGTGCTAACGCATCAATCGCAAAACAAGTATCTGGCAGGCCGGCGAAGTGAGGCAAACGGTGCAATTACCAGTATAAGTGAAAGTGCTGAATATATATAAATCATACTTGCAAGAAAGTGCTTGTTATAGGGCAAACTGAGTGCAGAAATGTTTAGCCAATGCACGTGCGTATAAATTGGACTGGCACCAGGTATACTGCCGTTGATAGCGAGCCAAAAGCAGTTGCAGCTACGACATGTAAAGTCAATTGAATGAAGAAAGGGTTGCCTGAAGGGTAGCCCTTTTCTCTTCGCGTGTATACAGCCTGCTTAACAGCAGCAAAAGCAGAATAAAACAAACTTATGAAGAACATACTTATTTTTGGCGATAGCCTGACGGCAGGTTATGGCTTGCCGGCCTCACAAGCTTATCCGAATTTAATTCAGGAGCGGCTACAGCAGGAGGGCTTTAAGGAGTATAAGGTAATTGGAGCAGGCCTGAGTGGGGATACAACATCTGGCGGTATTTATAGGATTGAGCGCTGGTTACAGGAGCCGGTTACTATTTTTATACTTGCGCTAGGTGCAAACGATGGGCTCCGTGGTATTCCGGCCCGTGAAACGAGCCACAACCTTCAGGCTATTATAGATAAAGTAAGAAACAGGTATCCTGAAGTGAAAGTAATTCTCTCAGGTATGGAAATACCTGATATTGTACCCGGGCGTTATGCTGCTGAGTTCAGAAAGCTGTTCCGGGAGCTTGCCCTGAAAAATAACGTACACTTCATTCCTTTTTTGTTGGAAGGAGTGGTAGGTAACCGGCACCTGAACCTGCCAGACGGCGTGCACCCTAATGCAGAGGGGCAGAAGGTGCTGGCGCAACATACTTGGGTGGTTTTAAAAGAACTCCTGCAATAGCCTGATACCACCACAGTCCGTTGGATAAGTATAAAGTATACCTAACCAGCGGACTGTGGTGGTTTTGAATTAAGAGCCTGTTTAAAATCCATCCTTTCCATTTAGCTTTCGCTTGCAAAAACGAAAAATACACATGCTCTAAAAGTTATATTGAATTGTTGTTGTTATGCTCTAGCTGATAGGCCTTGGCCTGTTCCATCTGCGCACGAAGCTCTTTTGATGTGTTACGTGCCCAAAGTGTGAAGGCTGTAGCGTCAGCTTCTTCCACATCGTTTAGGTTGCTTTCGAATTGATCTATGGCATCTTGCTGCGCTTTGGTCACGCTTTCCCAGTACTCTTTGTCAAATTCATTTGCATCGGCATTTCTGGCTTCTTCCAGATGCTCCTGTTGGTCACTCTCCAGTTGCTGTGGCACGTTTACGCCATACTGCTGTGCCAACTCCTGAAGCTCCTGCTGTTTTGTAGTATACCAGTCTGTTAATTGCTGCCCGTAGGTTCTGGCGTTTTCAGAATTTCCTTTTGTCGTTGCCATTCGGCCCAGCTCTATCTGTAGCATATTGTTGCGGGCAGCAAAGGCTAATAACTCTTTATTCTCATCTGTTATGGTGCTGTCTACACCTGCCACAGTTGGTGTGCCTGTCTGATTTGTAGCTTCGGTATTGCCTTCGCCGGAGCCACAGGAGGTAAAGGCTAAAGTACCTGCCAGGCAACAGCCTATCATCATCAATTTCTTCATCTTTTCGTATACGTTGGGTTGAACTAGATTTCTATTCCATAGCATACGAGACTTTTATATTTTGTTTTCTGTGCGGCTTATTGCTTGTAGTTCCAGGATGGCATTTAGAGAGGGAATGGACAGTGGTTTTTTTATAAATCCAACCACAACATCATACTTCCTTGCACGCTCAACGTGTTCCTGATCATCCGAAGAAGTGAACATGGAAATGAAGGAGTTGTAGCGCTGGGGATAACCTAATTCATAATAGCTGGCAAGAAAATCAAAGCCGTCAAGCTTAGGCATACTTATGTCCAGCAAAATAAGGTCAGGAAAAGCTGTGTCTTGGTTTACTTCTGCATCGCGCAAAAAATCCAATGCTTCTGGCACACTGTGGCAAACAGAAACAAGTTTGCTCACATCTGCATCTTCCAAAATTATTTGAGAGAATAAGTTATTTATCTGATCATCATCAATAATGAGGATGTGTTGCAGTTTGTGCATAACAGGAAATATTGTTTAAATATTCTATCAAGGTCTACCTTTATAGGGTAAAGGTTGAGCCAATTGTTATACTATCAAG
>NZ_JBHTLD010000371.1:0-2382 GCF_042678745.1 Pontibacter rugosus
ATTCAATATTTTTTACTTAATTTGTAAAAAAATGAACGTATATGCCTTCTCAAATGTAGTAGGTATATAATAAAAAACACAATATGAATAACGGAACAGTAAAATTCTTTAATGACTCGAAAGGGTTCGGTTTTATTAAAGAAGCAAATTCAGATCAAGAGTACTTCGTACACGTATCTGGACTAGTTGATGATGTCAGAGAAAATGACGAGGTAACTTTCGACCTGCAAGAAGGAAGAAAAGGACTAAACGCGGTTAACGTTAAGCGTGCTTAGTTTCGCTATATAAGTTATCAATAAAAAAGCCTTACGTGAAGTAAGGCTTTTTTATTTGTCTACGAAAGTAGGTCCTGTTTTCACTTCGAATTTAAAATTACAACAAGATGAACAGAAGATATTTAGTTGATACTACAACACGCGAGTACCTGTGTGTGGCATTACAAAAAGGCCAGGTATGGGAGCCTACCAACCAGGATTCGTTATCCGGATTCATGGATACCCGTACAAATAAAAAGGAAGATGATTTCGAGTTACTAACAGGTGAGTACAACGATAACGCTTTTTTTGAAAAGTGGATTCGTAACAGCACCAACTTCCTGTTCAGGTACTAGCCTGACAGAACAAATGAATTTCAGCAATACTGCACTAATTATAAAAAATAGCAATGGGTAGATCTCAAGAAACATTCAGTAAGAAAGAAAAAGAAAAGAAAAGGCTCAAGAAAAGACAAGACAAAGAGCAAAAGAAAGAAGAGCGTCAAGCTAATTCTGACAAAGGGAAAGGTATCGAAGAAATGTTAGCCTATGTAGATGAAAATGGCAACATCACCTCTACTCCTCCAGACCCAACCAAGAAAAAAGCTGTTATCAAGCAGGAAGACATCCAGATAAGTGTTTCCAAGCAAGCAGATATAGATCCGGCTGATAGCATCAGAAAAGGAACTATCACTTTTTTCAATGATTCTAAAGGATATGGTTTTATCAAAGACCATGAGACGCAGGAAAGCATATTTGTTCACCAGAACGAAATGATAGATAAGGTAGGCGAAAATGCCAAAGTTACCTTTGAAGTTGAAATGGGTCAAAAAGGCCTTAATGCTGTAAGGGTTAAAGCCGCCGTTTAAGCGCCCCCTTCTTGTGGTGCCCGTTATAGGTGCCATCCCAAACTTGATTATACCGGGACTCTCCCCTGCTTATGTTTTACAGGCATCGGAGACCTGTCCATATATCGCTAAGCTATTCTTGCTGTGCATAGCTTTAAAATATAAGAACATAGCGGTTTGTAGTGCATAAACCGTGTGTGCACCCGTCAAGAGTAGCTACAGCTTGTAATCACCATAAAAGTAGTCTACCGCAAGGGCTGGTAACGCGTACTTAAATAGTATGCCACAAGCCCTCCGGACACAGACAGTAAAAGAGCCCATTATCTTTGAAAGGTAATGGGCTCTTTTAATTTTGATGAGCTGGTACTATAGCACTTAGGCCGGTTGTTGGTCAAGCGCTTTTATCTCCGCTTTATAAGCAGGTGGAAGTATCAGGTTTTTGAGCAGCCATTCCAGCTTTAGCCGGCGGCTAAATTTATAGGCAGGAACTACAGGGGCAAGAAATGATAATTTGCCTAAGCCCAGCAAACCCGACACAGTTTCGGGTACCACCAGCTTTTGTGCCTCTAGCAGCAGTTTATACCTAACCCAGCCCAAGTGCTTTTCATACTGCTTATAAAGGTCTTGCGTCAGGTCGCTCTTCTGAAGATTCTGCGCCAGGTGCTGTTCCCGCATAACAAGCCACTCCTGCAGAGTAGAGGGCAAGCCATTAATACCCATTCTGCTACCTACCCTGTAGAAAACATCAAAAACCTCTGCCTGCTCCACCTCTGTTAATTTTCTTTCCAGAAGTTCAAAAGACCGTATCGAATAATCTATCAGCATAAACAGCACATCGCGATAGGCACTATCAGGTATAGCCATACCACGTGCCGACTCTACACCGGCATGTATGGCAGCCATCTTATCTATTGCGGTGTGCGCATCATCGCTAGCTGAAAAAACAATTTTTCTGGCATAGGCTACCGTAGAAAAAAGTCTCGCTAAAGGATCGGCAGGAAGTCGGCCAGTAAAGTATAGCCAGTCTACTGCTTTGTTCAATGCAAACTCAGCTGAGGCGCCAGCGAAAATAAAAAGAATCGTATCGCTCTTGCCCCATATTTCCCTCACCACAGACGCTTGATTTACAAAATAAGTCATGGTTTAGAAACACTTTCTATACTTAAAACGTGCGAATGAGGAATAAAAGGCGTTGGCAAAGTGGGCCGCAGTAGAAAAATAAAGACATATTTAAATGCTGTAGTTACCACTGCTTTACAAGCACATAGAGAAACAAACAAT
>NZ_JBHTLD010000372.1:0-2343 GCF_042678745.1 Pontibacter rugosus
CTATGATAAAGTCTTTTATCTCTCTGCTGTCTTGTTCGCTGCTGGTTCTGAGCGCATGTGTAAACACCCAGCCTGAAGGTACAGAAACCACCTGCATTGATCCTTCTAAGATTAACACGGATGCCATCTGCACCATGCAGTATGAACCTGTGTGTGGCTGTGATGGCAAAACGTACAGCAACTCCTGCATAGCAGACAATGCCGGTGTAACTTCGTACACCAAAGGTGACTGCGCAGAAAAACAGTAGCATACCCAAGTATAATTTCTTTCAAAGATGAGCCAGAAAAAGTATATTAAGCAAGATAAGCCGTTTCGGGTACCCACTCACGATGGCAAACTGATAGAAGAGCATTTTGGCAATGCCTCTACCCGCACCGATCAGTTTAGCGTGGCGCACATGATCGCGCCGCCGCATTGGAGCGAGCCGCACCAAACTCCGGAGTTTGATGAAATCACGATTGTGACGCGCGGCAAAAAGTTGATTGAAATAGATGGAGAAGAGGTAGAAGTAAGCGCCGGCGAGACTATACTTATCAAAGCAGGCTCACGCATCCGTTATGCAAACCCGTATGACCATGAAACAGAATACTGGTCTGTCTGCATTCCGGCGTTTGACATCAGCACCGTGAACCGGGAAGAAGATTAAGCCTGTGGCTGCCACTCAACCAGTTGTGGCAGCTATACTTTCGTACCTATCTATACTTACCATCATAATCTCACCTTATGAAATGCAAGCACTTGTTTTTACTGGCAGGTATGGCATTCGCTACAGCCTGTACTAAAACGCCTTCCAGGTCTGTAACCGCCACTCCTACTGAGCCGGATTTGTTAGCTATACAAGACGATGAGCTTCGGGAAAATTTATTTACACTTTCCAGTGATGAAATGCGGGGCAAGCGTGCAGGTACCGTAGATGAATTAAGAGCTGCTGCCTGGGTGGCAGAAAAAGCCCGCGCGGCCGGTTTACAGCCTGCCGGAGATGATGGTACTTATTTTCAGTTCTTCCCTATTAATCGCACTAAAGTAGCTGACAACAGTACGATTGAAATAAATGGGAAGTCGCTAGCTCTTTGGCAGAATACCTGGATTACCTCACCTGCAGAAGTGGCGTTTGATGCTCCGGTAGTCTGGTTATCGTCGTTGGCTGATACTGCCAAGTATAACTTAAGCGGAAAAGTAGTGGCGATGGCGCTTCAGGCACCCTCTCCCTTGCCTGCCGCTGGCATGAGCCTTTGGAACTACCGCTATGTGGCCTCTGCCCTACGCCAGCAAACTAACGCCTTGAAGAATCACAAAGCCGCCGCTATCATACTTGTAACCGATGCAGAAGCTGAATCGGATTTCGGGTTTATAGGACATGTGTTTGAAGAAGGAACATACATGTTGGAGGGAGAGCCTGCCAGGCAGAACAATAGCGCGCCAGTAGTGCTGGTGCATTCTTCGGTGGCTCCTAACCTGCAACAAAAGAACATAAAAGTAAAGGCTGCTATCAAGATTGATCGCTATACTTATCCATCGATAAATGTGGTGGCTAAAGCTCCCGGATCAGACCAAGCTTTAAAGGACGAGCACGTGCTGTTCAGCGGCCACCACGACCATGACGGCATAGGAGCAACCGTAGACGGAGACTCCATCTACAATGGGGCAGATGACAACGCTTCTGTTACAGTTGCTCTTTTAGCCATTGGCAAAGCCTGGACACAGCAGCCGGGCAAGCGTTCGGCTTTATTTGTGTGGCATGGTGCCGAAGAGCGAGGCTTGCTGGGATCTCGCTGGTACGTGGAGCATCCTACTGTTCCTAAAGAGTCTATTGTAGCAGTGCTTAACGCTGATATGATTGGCAGAAACGCACCTGATTCTGCTGCCCTACTAGGTTCTATTCCGCCACACCGTAACTCAACGGCTTTAGTAGACATGGCCCTTAACGCAAACCAGCAGTATACACGGTTTAATATAGACACTTCCTGGGATGAGGCTAGCCACCCGGAAGGCTGGTACTTCCGCAGCGATCACTTACCGTATGCCCGTGCTGGTATTCCTGCTGTTTTCTTTACGACGCTGCTTCACCCGGACTACCACACGCCGCGCGACGAAGCAGAGCGTATCGATATAGATAAGCTGGCCCGTATGGCGCGCTGGATGTATGCCACAGGCTGGGCAGTTTCTCAAGCGCCACAACGGCCAGCCACAGACCCTGATGCTAAACTGGAGCGATAGTATAACTCTATACTTTCCGTGTTATGTTCATATAGAAATAATAAATTTACTAGCCGCTGCACTTAAACCTGCAGCATGAAACTAAAGCAAGTATAAAAACCAGAAGGCCTCTGCTACTACAGCAG
>NZ_JBHTLD010000373.1:0-2327 GCF_042678745.1 Pontibacter rugosus
GCATATAAATATTAACTACCAGCTCATTCCAAAAGAAAAGTTTCGATGAACCATTTGCAAGAATAATGTATGCTATCGCCCAACTAACTGCTTTAAAGAAAATTCCTAAAGCTGACCAATGTATCATACCATTTACTGGTATGAATTTAGTTGAATATAATAATATTACAGCCCAATCAATAAAAATTAAAAAAACTAATAATAGAGGTGCTAATATTAATATTGCCACCTCCGCTTGCTGATTAATTGTACTTGTTGCTTTTTGTCTATCTTGTGCAACAGCAGATAATCTTGGATAGTAATCTGTTACCATTGCAGTAAATATCATTCCTACATAAGTATTAACTATAGCAAAACCAGCATTATATAAACCCACTTGGTCTATTCCACCATTTCTGCTAATGAATATTCTAATAATGTAGGAAGCCCCTAGAGCAGCCAAGCTGCTTAAGCTAAGCATAAAACCCATTCTTAACATCTCACCCCCTTCTGTTTTTAATTGCACTATATCTACAGGAGTAGGAGACACCTTTATTTTATTAGAAAAATGCCAAGAAATAAACAAACTTATAAAAGATGTTAAAATGATAGCTGGAACAATGCCATCAATATCCATTAGATAATAAACAGGTACTGAGACTACTAACCCTAAAACAGATCCCAGAAAACTACCTTTAGCCATAAACTTAATTTTCCGCATACCCTGCAGAACAACAAGTTGACCAGCACTTAACTGCCTCAGAAGAAGTGTAAAAGCGAGCCAAATAAATGCATATGTATATTCATCATTACCAAAGGTAAGTTCACTTAATAATGGGGCAGTAACTAATGTAATAAAAGAACCTAATAAACCCGTTGCCCAAACTAACTTTCTTAATACTGTAACTACAACACTAATTTTTTTAATATCATTAGTTGCATTTGCAGCAGCCACATTCTTTACAGCACTCCTAGACAATCCAAAGTTTGTAAGGCTTGTAACAATGTTCAGAGTTGCGGTCAATAGTCCAGCAATTCCCATTCCTGTTGGACCTAATAGAACTGCAATGAACTTTGAACGAATGATATTTATTAGAATGTTACCAACCTGCACACCTCCAAAAATGGAAGTGGCTTTCATAATTTGC
The DNA here is from genome assembly GCF_042678745.1 of Pontibacter rugosus. Lineage (NCBI taxonomy): Bacteria > Pseudomonadati > Bacteroidota > Cytophagia > Cytophagales > Hymenobacteraceae > Pontibacter > Pontibacter rugosus. Next base: position 1,128 of record NZ_JBHTLD010000373.1, read on the forward strand.
CTATAAGATGTAGTAGATTCACTCAAAATTATTTGCTGTAAAATTTTTTAATTTGGCTACCTACCTTGATAACATTCTCTTGAGTCATTCCTGGCCAAAGAGGTAAACTTAAACATGTGTTTGCTAACTCTTCAGCAATAGGGAAGTCACCTTTGGCATAACCTAGATATGAATAAGCTTCTTGCAGGTGAGGAGGTATTGGATAGTGAATCATTGTACTAATATTATTATCCTGCAGATATTTTTGTAATGCTTCTCGGCGCTGCGCTTTAACAACATATAAATGATAAACATGAGTAGCATCTAAGCTAACAAACGGTAAAGCTAAATCTTCTACTTCCTCTAGTACTTCATTATACCAGCTTGCTATTTGCTGCCTCTGTGCAGTCCATTCATTTACATATTTAAGCTTAACATTTAAAAAGGCTGACTGTAGTTCGTCCAACCTCATATTGTATCCTACAACCTTATTATGATATTTAATTTGAGAGCCATAGTTGCGTAATATTCTAATCTCATCAGCTAATTTTGAATCATTCGTTGTAACAGCACCTCCATCACCCAAAGCACCTAAGTTTTTTCCTGGATAGAAGCTTGTGCCATTTATATGTCCCCAACTTCCCGTAAGCTTATTTGCATAAGCTGCTCCATGTGCTTGTGCATTATCTTCAATCACAAATAAATTATTTTCTTTTGCTATGCTCATCAGACTTGTCATTTCACAAGCCTGCCCATACAAGTGTACTGGCATAATAGCTTTAGTTTTTGGAGTTATAGCTGCCTGAATGTTAGCTGGATCAATATTATAAGTAAGGGCGTTAGGCTCGACAAATACAGGTGTAGCACCTACATATGATACGGCTAAAGCAGTTGCAATGTAAGTATTTGAAGGAACAATAACCTCATCTCCGTTACTTATTCCTAAAGACCTTAAAGCTAAGTGAAGAGCGTCTAATCCGTTACTTACACCAATAGTATAATTAACTTGATTAAATTGGGAATATGCATCTTCAAATTTATGCAATTGTTTGCCCATTACATACCAATAACTGTCATAAACTTCTTCAAATGCTTCTTTCATTTCAGCTTTTATTGCTGCGTGCATTTGCTCTAAGTTTAGGAATAAAATGTCCATTATTTGTTTTTAAATTTGAAACGTTTTTAATTCGAAATTTTATACTATGATATCTAATAAGTATA
>NZ_JBHTLD010000374.1:0-2281 GCF_042678745.1 Pontibacter rugosus
TTGTCTCTAAATACTCATTATATATATACCCAAAAGAATTATCGAGCACCCCACGGATATCCGAAGAGATCGATACGGTATCTATGCGTTGAAATCCTACACGGTCTGGCAGCGCCGGAGCCACAGTGCCGAATTGCGCCAGCTGCTCATCCACGGCAGCTTTCAATTCATAGTTCACGGAGGACTTCAGGCGGTTTGGCAGGAACACAATCCTTACCTGCGGGTTAACGTGCTTGGCCACCTGAACAAAGAACATGGTGGACTCAAAAGTCATCTTTTCATAGGAAAACGGACAGACGATTACTTCAGCATCCTGGTATACAGCAATAAGCTCGTTCGTGTCCAGCCTGCCAGGCATGTCCATAATAACATGCCCCCCTTGCAGACTGTCAATATGCACCTTGTATTTCGGGTACTCCTCTACCTCCATCTTGATAACCTCGTACAGTGGGTCATTGGCATACAGCTCCTTCTCCTTCTCCCATCTGGAGTAGATGGAGTCCTGAAAGTCCATATCCAGGATGATTACATTGTCCTTTTTCTCTAAGGCCAGATAGTTAGCCAGCAGTATACAGGTGGTGGACTTGCCTACCCCTCCTTTTTGGTTTGCTACTACAATTTTCATGTATTAATCGTCTATGTATATTATCGTTTTCGTTGATTCTTTCTCTTCCTATTCTCTCCCTGATCAGGTCCGAGGTTTGACTCCATAAGGTAAAGCATGGAAGCTGCCAGTTGACCGATGGTCCTGGAAGACTGGCCCCATGCGTCCTGCAGCCTCTCTTCTCTCGCCATATCGCTACCCTTATCAAACTCAGCAACCTGCACAACATGCAAGTCAGGCTTCTCTTTTGTCAGGTCTGCCCAGGCATACACCCGTTTCTGCTGATAATCAATCAGGAAATGCTTTCCGTCTGCTTGGGCGATGCTCCAGCCGCAACTGTCCAGAATTTCCTGCAGCGGCCTGCCGCTGGCAAGGCCACTGTGCAGTTTGGCGGCCACCACCTCCTTCTCCAGAGGGTCAGAAGCCTTCACTACCGACAGATCCGACTGCTTTACAAAAAACAGCCTGGAAAGCAGCCTCACATCCCTATCGCTCGTCGCAGCGTACTGCCGCGCCTCCTGCAGCCTTTCTTGGTAAAGCAGCGCCCTGACATGGGCCTTATCAAGCACCAGAACAGGGATGCTGCCTTCTTCATCTCCCTTGATGCGGATCTCTCCCTTTTTGTTGACAAGGAGCCCTGTTGCCTCCAGCTGTCTTTTAAAACTAGTGTAGCACAGCCCCCTGTCTTCAGAGAGCTTGGCTATGAGCTCCCGTCCAGCCTGTATTTTATCTTCTCTGTTAACACTGGAAAGCAGCTCATCGAGCTTCATCACCTGGGAGCCCTTCAGCACCTGTTTGCTGGCATGGTCGAGAATCGTGTAGCCATAGGGAGTGCTCTTCCCCTCTGCCTGGTGCACTACCAACTCTATCCCGAACTTTTCCTTTAATAGCCCGGAGAACTGCTCCACCGTTAGGCCTCGTTTATACTTGCGGAACATGGCTTTCAGCTGCCCTACACGCGCATCTGGTGCTTTATACTTCGCTATCCTGTCAGCGACTTCTTTCTTTGCAAAGGCATGCACCACTGAACCGTACTTAATGAACTGGTACTGTCCCTCCTTCTCCGTGACCTTCACGCCTTCCCTTTCGAGCAGCAACTTAAACTGAGCTTCAGAGGAAAATCCATATGCCAGCGCTTTCGTCAAGTATGCTTTTATCTCGTATGCCACATCCTGCATCAGAATCTCCTGCATCACTTTCTGAGACCTTACGTTTTCATACTTGTCATTCACCTTCTTCCCCTCTTTGCTTACCCTGGTAGACACCATGTGCACATGGTTGTGCGCAGTATCTGAATGAAAGTAGATAAGGTAGGGGTTATCATGGTACCCCATGCGCTGGAGGTACTGCTCCGCGATTTCCAGGAGTTCCTCCGCACCCTTCTCCCTTCCCTTGCAGGAAATAATGGCATGGAACTGGGACTTTAGCACTGATTCGTTTGTGTTTGCCACCAACGTCATGTACCTGATGTAATCCTCCTGCTTCAAGCTTCCTGCTGCCAGATTCAGAAAACCGAAGTTCTCAGCCTTGAGCAGCTGAGCTGCACCCTGTGCTCTTTTCTCTTCATTATAAACAACGCCATTGAACCCGGCAGCGGCAGAAAGGATTTTCACAATCATAGCCCACTCTTTAACGCATCAAAAATATAACAAATAATAATTTTCACATAAAAGCTAC
>NZ_JBHTLD010000375.1:0-2231 GCF_042678745.1 Pontibacter rugosus
AGTATAATATACTACGAATTACTAAATTAGTTAGCAACAAATACTTTACTTGAGCACTCTTTGGAACCTAAGCCGCGTAACATTTTTCAACATTCAGCTATGCTAGACAAATTTTTAGACAAGATACCTACTGATAAAATCTATGAGGAGCTGCTGCAACCGAGTTTTAAGAATGTGGGCGAAGCTTTGGGAACGTTGTTAAGTATGGGTAATCTGATGCTGTTACCTCTAAAGCTTCAGGAGCAGAAAGCCAGAATCAAATTTGAAGCAAACCTGAAACGATATGCTAAGAAAATAGAAGCCAGTCTTGCAGAAGAAATCTGTGAAGTACCGCCATATGTAGGTCTACCCATTCTAGATAAACTCACTTACCTGGACCAGCACGAGCTATCCGAGGCTTTTATCAATTTGCTAACAAAAGCATCTACAAAGGCTACGGTTAACCTGGCTCACCCGTCTTTTATCAGCACCCTCCAAAACCTTTGTGCCGACGAAGCCAAAGTCCTGTTTCATTATAAGCATACAGAAAGTATACCCAGAATAGACCTTTACATCAAAAAACATACTTCTATGGCACAAGGCGCTATACTTCCTATCAATCCCGATACAGCGCCCCTGGCAGCAGAACAAACTTATACGCCAGCAGAGGAAGTAAACACAAAAGTTGCCTGGAACCTGACAGGTATGGAAGTTTTTGTAAAGCTTGATTTTCCTGAAAATGTGGATGTATACATTGAGAACATGGAAAAGCTCGGGATAATAGCCCTTGAAACAGAGGTACTACTAAAAAAGGACTTGGCTACATTCAAGCAGTTGGAGCAAAAAATCTATAAGAAGAACATCACCAAAAGTCAGCAATGGGTAGAGGAGCTAAATCAGAAGCACCCTAATACGCAGTATTCTCTGTATAGTAAAAAGAGCTATTACTACTTTACAGAGTATGGCAAGATGTTTATGAAAGCCTGCATAAAAGAACTAAACGAAACCGAAGAGAAAAGCTAGTTTAGAGCTATAGACTACTTCCGCGAGTGCAAACGTGTAGCTTTTGCCTTTTTACGCGTAGCTTCTCTTTCAGCTTTAGCAACAAGATGAGGAATAAGTTAGCTTCGGCAGTGGAGCTTCGGCTGGCCTAACGTATAGTCGCTTTAACCCTGATCTGCTTTCGGTGGTAAGAGGCTGGTTAGGTCGTGTACTGATATTTGCAAATTGGCCTGTGCCAGCAAGCGAAGCGAAAGCCCGTCTGCTTTCGGCACAAGGTCCTGCACCGCCACAGCTTCTACAGCACCCTTCAGCTCAAGCCCCTTCAGTTGTAGCCCCTGCTCTAGTTGGCTGTTCACTTTCTGCAGTTCTGCGGCAATAATGGTTTTAAGGTTTATTCGTGTTTTTTCGATGATCTGGCTGTAAGCTACCTTGTTTACCAACACTTCAAGGGCCGTGTTATAAAACCCACTCGAGGTGTTAGACTCCATCGAAAACTTTTGTACATAGAGTTGCTGAGAGACATTATCATAGGCTAAAGCAACTGAGCCATAAAGATCTACTTGGTCGCGTTTGAGCACCGTGCGCAGTATACGTAGCTGCACCCGCAGCAGCACATTATAGCCGCCTTTGCCACTCCCTGCTATACCTACATTTAAAATCCGCGCATAAGGGTTAGCGACTGTGCCTGCCTCAGGTTTGGGTATATATTCGCCTACTAATTGCTCTTGCAGTACAGCTTCCAGGGCAGCATAAGAAACAGAAATAGGTAAATTTAATTGTATAGGGCTTTCCATAAGGTTGTGTTTTGGAGGGAAAGTGAGGTAACAACAGCTTTATACTTGTGATACCAAAAACAGCTAGTGCAAAACCTATTCCTCCATATTAAGCTGCCTAAAGTTAAGCAGACAAGGGTGGCAGGCCAAATCAAATTTAAGATGAAGGCGGGTGCAAGGCTTTAAATGGCTATGAATCAAGAGGCCTTCTGTTGCTTTCAAACAAGTATAAACGCTGCGATATAGGTTACCTTAGTTAATTTACTTCTCTGCGTACGCAGCTCCAGCTGTTTTGTAACCGCTACTTTGCTGAGGGTACAAGCAGACGCTTGCACTAAAAAATTGTTATAACACCAAAAACAACTTATTCAGGTTAAAAATCTGTTTTTCTATTTTCATGAGTTCCAGCTACTTCTGCAGCTTCCTCCTTCTCACATCGAGTTTAAAAAAAACCATGAACAGCACAGACCGTATTAG
>NZ_JBHTLD010000376.1:0-2226 GCF_042678745.1 Pontibacter rugosus
CTTCTGAATAAGAGTAGAAATAAATTTTATAATACATACTCTTACTTTTTAGATATAAAATAAAATTACTTTGCCCAACACTGGTAGCTGTTGCACAACTCAGCAGTAACTTCTGGCATCTATTCCGTTTCCGATTTCGCTTCTCTCCAAAACCGTCTTGAAAAACGCTTTCAGCTCCGGCCTGGGCAAGGCCATGACAGCTGTTTGGCTCCTTTCTGGCTTGAATCGCAGCAGTTTCTGCAGGTTGTAGGCCGCAGCAGCCAGCAGCATCCCCTTGTGGGCCTGTTCCAGCCCCCGCGTGTTGATCTTGCCCATGCCCAGAAAGTTCACCAGCGTGCCCAGCACCGGCTCCACGGTGGCTTGCCGGAGTCCTTTCATGCGCCGCCCCCAGCGCGTGCGCAGGCGGGCGATGACCCACTCGTACTCGTCGCGGTAATAGGTGATCTCCACCTTGCGCTCGTGCCCCTTGCCGATACAGCCCTCTTTGTAAGGACACTGCTTGCAGTCCCTTCTGGTGGTGAAGTAAAGCCTCTTTTTGATGTTGTTCTTGGGCTCTACCTTTACCTTTCGGAATGTTACTTTCTTGCCCCAGGGGCAGAGCCAGTAGTCCTCCTCTCTGTGATAGGTGAAGCCCTCCGGGCCACCTTTGTAGGTGCCATGCGGCGGGATGTAGGCCGTGATCCCGTTTTCTTCCAGCAGGTGGTAGTTCTCTCCTGAGGAGTAGCCCGCGTCAGCCAGCAGGGCAGTGCAGCCAAGCCCCAGGCGCCCAAGCCTTGAGGTGAGGGCCGTGAAGAGATGCGGCAGGCACTGGTTGTCTTTGCGCTCGGCCAGATCTGCGTGGGTGTGGGTGATCACGTAACGGCTAGCGTCCACGGCCAGCTGCATCAGGTAGCAGAGCTTCCTGGCTTTGCCCGGCTTTACCGCTATCCGCGCATCGGGGTCCACCGGGGAGTAATGGGTCTTGTTGGAGGTGTATTTCGAGCCCTTGTTGCGGGCGCCGGGGCGGTAGTCCTGCTCCAAACCCCACTTGCGGTTGCGGGCCTTGATCTCCAGCAGCTCGTCGCGGCTGGCGGTGATGGTTCTCTGCAGAGGGGTGGCTTTGTCGGCCTTCGCTTTTCGGTCCCCGTGGCTGATGGCCCTGACCCGTTCCAGATGGGCATCCAGCTCTTGCTGTGGCACCTTCAGCTCCAACGAGTCCATGGAGGCATTGGCCTTGACCAAAGCCGAATCCACCGCCTGCGTATGGCCTGCCACCATGCCTGCCTCCACGCATAGGCAGAGCACGCGGGTAAAGACTTCTTCAAATAAGCTGGGAGGCAATAGCTGGCGTGTACGTGACACCGTCGAGTGCCAGGGCAGCGGCTCGTCGAGCTGGTAGTCCAGGAAGTACAAGAGGTCCAGCCGCAGGCTGCAGTGCTCGATGAGTTTTCTGTCTGAGATGATGTTCTCCAGGTGGCCCACCAGGCAGAGCTTGAAGAAAACCACCGGATCGATCGAGCGCTGCCCGCAGCTGCCGTAGTATTTGCTGGTCAACTCGTAAAGAAACGAAAGGTCCAGCCTCGCTTTGAGCCGGCGGTAGAAGTTATGCGCCGGCACGTGCGCCGAGAGCGAGAAACGCAGCTCCCGCTCGTCTTCAAAAGTTTTCCTGCCCTGCATCGCCTCAATGATTTGGTGCTATCTCCTTTTACGCTTATCTTCAGAAAGTTGTGCAACAAGCACACTGTATAAACATCATGCAACGGCCGACGGCCTTGCACGTTATTTATACTAGTCCGTTGTCGTACATTTCAAAATACAGCATACACAAAGAATGACAAGAACGTTAAAATAGGCATAATGGGGCTGTTACTTGGGGTAATAATACCAGTGCTGATAATCCTGCTTCCAATAATTATTTTAGTAGTGATTGGAAAGAGCAAGAACAAAGCAGGACGGATGAAGTTTAGCTTAGCTATTTTAGGCTGTTCCTTATTAGGTGTAGTTGTTCCAATACTTGCGACTTATTTTTCAGCGAAAGGTCTCATGTATAACTTTGGACCTGATGAACCGAAATGTGTAATAGGAGCTGGAATATTTTTGTTCCTCGGTTACCTGATTAATCTGATTGGACTACCGATTACAGGGGTAGCTCTGTTCCCATCGAAACATTCTAGTAATGTATAAACTTTTAAAATAAAAGGTAAAAGGCTATCCACTTATATACTCCATACTTCGGCCTACCACCTA
>NZ_JBHTLD010000377.1:0-2225 GCF_042678745.1 Pontibacter rugosus
GTAAGTATAGCTTTGGCTGCCTGATCGTTTTAACATGACGTATGTACTTAAATATAATATTGTGTATTTTTGAATATGTAATAGTGTTGCTAAGCAGCAGAAAGCATGTATATGGCGGGTGCTATACTTAATAAAAAATGGATTGAACGTGGATTTAGAGGAGATAAAAGACTTATTGGTGCAGCAGCTTGGTTCAGCGCTGATACTTGCAGAAAAAGGTGATAGCCTGCAGCCTTACCTGGCGATACAGCCGGAGTACTTGCAGGCGGTATGCCTGGTTCTGCATGATCATGAGCTAACCTATTTTGACTTTCTCTCCTGTGTTACAGGGCTAGATAATGGCGCAGAAGCAGGTACAATGGAGGTTGCCTATACGTTATACTCTATACCCCACGACCACCACCTGACGCTGAAAGTACAGGTGCCACGCAACACCACGGCAGCGCAAGACAAGCCGCAGATCCCAACGGTTAGCCACATCTGGCGCACCGCCGACTGGCACGAGCGCGAGGTGTACGATATGTTCGGTATTCATTTTGAAGGCCACCCTGACATGCGTCGTATCCTCTGCGCCGCCGATTGGGAAGGCCACCCGCTCCGCAAAGACTATAAGCTACAGGAATACTATCACGGCATTAAAGTGCCTTTTGACCAGCACAACGAACTAAATGGTTTTAAAGGTGAACCACAATGGATGGTAGGGCAGCCAACGCCTTTTTCAGATAAGCGCGAGAAGCTGGAGTAACGATAGTTTATACTTGTGTGGCTGGCTGTAGACAAAGTGTAATTCGGTAGCGTAGCTATGAGTGGAAGTACAAGCTGCAAGCTAGCACTAGTGTGTAAATACAAGTTATAAGTTCGCCGTGGTAAAGACGACTCCACTTGACTACTTCAGTATTATAATTCTCTTAGTTGACAATATACTCTAAACACAGGGTTTACAAATTCATAGTAGCCCTTCATATCTGGAACTTTTCTTAATGCTGGCCCAAACTTTGGGTCTATTAAACGAGGCAGTAGTTGATCAATATGTTTTACTTCAAAACTTTCAGCATCCCTTCTAGCTTTTTTTAGAACTAATTTGCCAACTTCTGTGTCGAACATTGTCTTGTCTTCTTCTTGGTTTGCTAATATGTAAAGTAAATTTTTGCGATCCTCAGAGTCTCCTACTGCACGCAAATATTGCCTCTCTAGTGTGGGAAATGCTTTACCAGACGCAATTTCTTTTTTAACCTGATTGAATATATGTCTATCAATTAGATTTGAGTTTAGTTGATTAGCTTTGTTAACAGACTCCTTGCCTATTAACTGTACTAAATAAGGGTAACCTTGAGAAAGTTCAGCTATTTCGGTTATTACGTCTGAAACAAAATTCATGTCTCCTTTAAAAAGCCTCTCGGCTTTTTTTATTATTTCTTCACTTTCATTTACTGGCATCGGAGTAACATGTAAAGTTCCTTCTTCCAATAGTCTCTCAACAGAACCATGATCCTCAACTAGTTCGAACAAATCATCACCTATTCCACAGACAGCGAATTTAACTTCATCAGATGACAAAGATTTTATTAGCGAGCCCATACCAACCTTATCTTTAACCACATCGAATTCGTCGATTATTATCAATAACCCTTCCCGCTTCATTTTCTTTTTAACTTGGTGAGTTACAATCGCGCTTAAAAAATTTCTGAAGGTTTGTATATTATCATTCTCAACAACTTTTGCATACTTAGATGTATCGACTCCTTTTGCTCCCCAACTTAACACTTTTAAATCCACACCTCCGTTTATCTCATCTGACCTCTGAAACTCAACTATTTCCTTTCCATCATTAGGTACCAATCTTAATAATCCATCTTCTTCATTTTGATCATTTAAAAGTCTGCGAATCAAATCCTCTACATTGCTGATCATTGAATCACATTGATAATAAACCGTAATGTATTTTCGCATAGATTTCGGTGCCTCATGATCAAGCCCTGAATTTTTTATTGTTACCAAGTTCCCGACAGCAATTTGTTGTATTTGTCTAGCTAATGATGACTTGCCAACTCCTCTTTTCCCATAAATTCCTATCAATCCTAAAGGGGCATTGAGTGCTCGAATACAATTTCGTATTAAATCAGTTCTTCCAACAAAACGATCTGGATTCTTAATAACATCTGAAGTAAAACCAATTTCTGGATTTATCATTTTTTCTTCTTTATAGCAGCAGAGAAGCGTAAATT
>NZ_JBHTLD010000378.1:0-2220 GCF_042678745.1 Pontibacter rugosus
TTAACTTAATTTTTTGAACTATGAAGAACTGGATGAAACTAACGCTATTGGCTGCATTGCCGCTAATGGTCTTCACAAGCTGTGACGACGACGACGATGATTTAGACCTGCTGGATGATCAGGCAAGTGTTATGGTGATACATGCTTCTCCTGATGCGCCTGCTGTGGATTTGTATGTGGATGATGTGAAGGTAAACTCAAACGCGCTTAACTACCCGAACAACACCGGATACCTGGATGTTAAAGAAGGCAACCGCAACATAAAAGTAACGGCTGCCGGAACAGGTGTTGGTAGCCCTGTAATCAACGCTACTGTGCCATTCGAGGATGATAAAAATTATTCTGTTTTCGCTATCAACACGTTAAGTAACATTGAGCCGCTTGTGCTGGAAGACAATCTGGCCGATCCGGCTGCTGGTAAAGCACACGTGCGCTTTGTGCATCTTGCTCCTGATGCGCCTAATGTAGATGTAGTGGTACAGGGCGGTCCAAACCTTTTCTCTAACATAGCTTTCAAAGGTAATACAGCCTTTACTCCAGTTGATGCAGGTACCTATACTTTAGAGGTGCAGCCTGTTGGCTCAGACGATGCCGCAGTTACAGCAACACTTACGCTGCAAGAAGGAATGATCTATACGGTATTTGCAAAAGGCTTCCTTTCTCCACCAACAGGTAACAATAATATGCTAGGTGCTGAAGTGATTGTAAATAACTAAGAAGCTTGTACTATTCTAGCTACTGTAGCGCCTGCCACACTCTGGCAGGCGCTTTTGCTTTGTACCTAAGGCTACTATAGGCTATTAAATCTTGAAGAAGCGCAACAATTTTTGTAAATTTGTGTTTTAAACTGAAAAGCAATAAAAATGGTAGATACAGAATTGAAGTACAAAGTAAGAGATATCTCTCTGGCTGATTGGGGCCGCAAGGAAATAAGATTGGCTGAAGCCGAAATGCCTGGTTTAATGGCTATCCGCGAAGAGTTCGGTCCTAGCAAGCCACTTGCTGGTGCTCGCATTGCTGGCTGTCTGCACATGACAATTCAGACTGCAGTGTTGATCGAGACATTGGTAGAGCTTGGTGCTGAAGTTACCTGGTCTTCCTGCAACATCTTCTCTACGCAAGATCACGCTGCCGCTGCCATTGCTGCTGCCGGTATCTCTGTTTATGCCTGGAAAGGTATGACGGCTGAGGAGTTTGACTGGTGCATTGAGCAAACTTTGTTCTTTGGTGATGAGCGCAAGCCGCTTAATATGATACTGGATGACGGTGGTGACCTGACTAACATGGTACTGGATAAGTATCCTGAGTTGGCTGCTGGCATCAAAGGCCTGTCTGAAGAAACTACTACGGGTGTTCACCGCCTGTACGAGCGTATGAAGAATGGCACCCTGCCAATGCCTGCCATCAACGTAAATGACTCTGTTACCAAGTCTAAATTCGATAACAAGTATGGCTGTAAAGAATCTTTAGTAGATGCTATTCGCCGTGCTACGGATGTGATGATGGCTGGTAAAGTAGCTGTTGTTGCTGGTTACGGTGACGTAGGAAAAGGTTCTGCTGCTTCGTTGCGTGGTGCCGGTGCCCGTGTTATTGTTACGGAAATTGATCCGATCTGTGCGCTACAGGCTGCTATGGACGGTTTTGCCGTAAAACGTATGGTAGATGCTGTAAAAGAAGCTGATATTGTAGTAACAGCAACTGGTAACAAAGACATTATCGGTGAGCAGGAGTTCCGCCTGATGAAAGATAAAGCCATTGTTTGCAACATCGGCCACTTCGATAACGAAATTGATATGGCTTGGTTAAACAAGACCTATGGTAATACCAAAGATGAAATAAAGCCTCAGGTAGACCTTTATAACATCGAAGGCAAAGACATTATTTTATTGGCCGAAGGACGCTTAGTAAACCTTGGTTGCGCTACTGGCCACCCATCGTTTGTGATGTCTAACTCTTTCTCTAACCAAACACTGGCGCAGCTGGAGCTTTGGACAAATACAGATGCTTACGAAAACAAAGTTTATACTTTGCCGAAGCACCTGGATGAGAAAGTTGCCCGCCTGCACTTGTCTAAAATCGGTGTAGAACTGGATGAGCTTTCTCCTGATCAGGCAAGCTACATTGGTGTAGAAGTTGAAGGCCCATACAAGCCGGAATACTATAGATACTAATTATCGGGAAAATATCCTACAAGTAAAAAGGGCCGGTGCTGCAAAGCAC
>NZ_JBHTLD010000379.1:0-2190 GCF_042678745.1 Pontibacter rugosus
GTATAAATAGATATTTTTTCATTTAAAGCGATAAGTATAGATATCCTAAAAAAGACAAAGTGATAATATAGATTTTGAGAAGGGTTAGTTTATATGCCCAATGCTAAACAGGCCATCCCCTTTTTTGACAGGCGGATTGAAGGTTTTAAACAGAATGACACCATCTACCGGACAGGTTACATCTGCTATTTGATTTCCAAACAGGTCAGTTATATAGCCTAGTCTCATTCCTTTTTTTACATAGTTGCCACTTGTTATATCGCTGTAGAAAAAGCCTTCATGTTTACTGCTTACAGATGTGCGTTTCGCTATGATAACAGGGTTGGTAACACTGGCTGATTCACCTTCTATTATCTTAAGATGGCGCATGAGGCTTAGTAGGGCATGCTGAATCTGTAATACAGGCTTTTCTTCTACAATTCCCATTCTGCCACACTCAATATCCACGGCAGGTAAATTTCGCTTTGTGGCCTCGCGCGAGCAGTAAATAGCTTCTTCCTTCAGGCTTTGCTCATTTCCAAACTGCACAATAAAGTCGAACCCAAGTGCTAGTGCCATCTCCTTGGCCTTTGCAGACACTTCCGGCATATCGAAATAATTATAATAGCCTGAATAAGGCATCAGATCATTATTAGCATCTCCGGCATGCACATCAACAAAATAGTCGCAGCGTTCAATTACCTCTTTTGAAATGGTCCAGGCGATGCGTTCCGTGATAGTGCCATTGTCTTTTCCTGGAAAAACACGGTTTAGGTTTTTGCCGTCGAGCGGGTTAAGCATGAGGGTTCTATTGAGAAAAGCAGGCACATTGGCCATGTGCACCAATACTACAGTTCCGCTCATTTTCTTTGGCTCAAGATGCTTTGGCAGTTGCTGAGCAGCCATAATAGGCGCATACTCTAAGCCATGAACACCTGCCGTGATACCAAGCACAGGACCTATATTTGATCCGTGAAATATGGTAACAGGTATAACCGTACTATCCGAGCCACTTTTAATGGGTAACAGAAAAGATTTTGTAGAGCCGGGCTTTATTTTTTCGCCAGCAAAAGAAAATGACTTCACCTGCCCCTCCGCAGCGGAAAGATTTAGAAATGGAACAAAAAGAGCAATTAAGAAGAGTGATATCTTCATGAGAAATGAATGAGTTAGGAATATTTGCAATAGAATGGAATGGGCCGGACAAGCTACAGAAGCTTGCATAGCGTTTCTGTAGTTGCTCAGGCAACATGGCAATAAAGGAAGCCCCAGAATGCTCACCTTAGGGTGCTATTATCCTGGCGCTATGCGTGGCTAAACCTGCTACACGTGTTTATACTTCTACAGACGAGCCTGTTAGAATATAAATTGATTCACAGATAAGTTATAATCTGCTCATCAAAATTCACACATACCTCCTCCTGGCATTTTGCTTTAGGTATTGCTATCAAGCAAAGCACAGCAGCAAAAGCGCAGTAAATCTGTAAAACTTAAAACGAATAGTAATAGCATGTTCAGGTACTACGCACCTATAATACTGGATCAGGCCAAAGGAGGGCCTCGCAGGTAAGTGTTATTGGGAAAGGTAAATTTCCAGACGAAACTATAAGGCGCCACATAGCAGCCAGTTTGTGGGATATCCGCTAGTTCAAAAGTGAAGTGCGGGAGCAAGAAATCACTGTTGTAAAGCCCATCCACATCACAATGAATATGTGCTTGGCTTATAACAGTTTCAGAAAGAGGTTTGTCTTCGGAATGACCGTGCTGATGCAGTGACAATATCGCAGCCTCTGGCGCCAGTACTCTGAAAAAGAGCACCAGGAGAAAATAAGCGATATAGGACTGGCAACGATGCATCAAATAAGTCTATGATATTTTCTTTGAGTAAAGCAGCATGCATACTATATAATGCGACAACCGCGCTCTTGCCTTGCAATACTGTTGCAAGTATAAGCACAACCTTTTTTGTTTGCAACAAAAACATAAGCCAGTAAGAACTCAGGCAAATTTAGTTTATCCTATCTTGTCATCCTGCTAGGACCTTGTGAATAAAGGACGCCTTTCCTTGCCAGTCGCAGAATTTTGACCTCCGGAAGTAGAGATCATCTATTTATATTAAGATTCTTCCAGAATGACAGGTTTTTAGTATACATATAGTTAATTCACTCCCTATACTTAACTTCTTCTGATTTACATCTGGAGATGATGGCT
>NZ_JBHTLD010000380.1:0-2182 GCF_042678745.1 Pontibacter rugosus
TGAAACAATAGATCTACTTACAAGCAGAAAACATAAATTTCTATACACTATGTTTGAAGGAAAATAACAAACCTATAGCCTCCTCACTCAGATACCTCTTGCAGTAAACCGCGAATCTCTTTGGTTGTCAGAAAACGCCATTCATTATGTGAGAGGTTTCCAAGTTCAAGGTTTACAATACGAGTGCGTACAAGCTTCTGCACTTCATATCCCAGCTTATAACACATTCTCCTGATCTGCCGGTTGAGCCCTTGTTTCAGAGTAATAGAAAAGATGGTTTCATTTAGTTGTTTTACTACGGCTGGCCTTGTTTTCTGGCCCATAATCACTATTCCTGTAGAAAGTTGATCAATTACCTGCTGTGTTAGTGGTTTGTCAACAGTAACCGTGTATTCCTTCTCCTGGTGTTTTTCAGCATGGAGTATTTTAAAAAGTGTCTCTCCATCATTGGTAAGTAGCATAAGGCCTTCAGATGCTTTGTCTAGCCTTCCAACAGGAAAAATAGCTTTTGGAAAATTAGAAGCCTGTAAGAGGTTGTTTTCTATTTCAATATTTGTTGTAGATTCTATGCCGCGCGGTTTGTAGTAAGCTATGTACACCGTTTTCCTGGGCTCTTTCACAAGTATACCATCTACCAGCACTTCATCTTCAGGTTTAAGCACCTGGCTTAACGTCCCTTTATTACCATTCACCAGCACCCTGCCAGAAAGTATATAGTGTACAGCGTCTTTGTTAGATAAGGCTAGTTTCTGTACAATATAAAATTTTAGTGAAGAGGTGAGGGCTTTCATTTGTAAAAGGGCAGTGGGAACAACAAATTAGATAAAGGCTTTCGAGGCGTAAGTTAATGAACGCTTCCTGCTTAGCGGTTTTTAAAAAGGAATCGTAAATATACTTTCCTCCAGCTTATCTGGGAAGTCATATTGAATATTTAGCCATCATGACTCAAGTTCAAGATTTCTTTCTGCTTTTAAAAGATTAAGCAACATTGAAAGATGACACGTGAATAATACTTGCTTCATACTTAGAATTGCAAAATTAGGAAGCTTCTGTTGCTTCTTAATTAGCTTTTGTCATCAAAGTTATCTTAGCGACTGTTATTTTGTATAACAGTCATTTTTCAGGAAGAGTTAAAAACATAGAAACTATTGCTTGACTTTACGTATAGCTTTATTAACTTTGAAACACAAAGTACTTTATAATGAATCAGCAGCAAGAACAATTAGCAACTCTGCATGAGATCCGAAACATCATGGATCGCTCTTCGCGGTTTATTTCTCTTAGCGGATTATCAGGCATTTCGGCAGGGGCAACGGCACTGGCCGGTGCAGCCGTTGTGCAGTGGTACTTGGGGGAATATCAGATATCCTATCGTGGCAGTTCTGAGCTTACGCTGAACCAGAATGCACTGCTGTTTTTGCTTGCAGTAGCTCTGGGCGTGTTGGTGGTTGCGCTTGGGCTGGCTTCCTTTTTTACCATCCGGAGAGCACGCAGAAACAACCAGCGCATCTGGGATAGTAAATCGCAGCGCTTGCTGGTAAACCTGGCCATACCTTTGGCTGCAGGTGGCGTGTTTTGTGCTGTGCTGCTGTATCATTCTATTTTATACTTAGTGGCGCCCGCTATGCTGGTCTTCTATGGTTTAGCCCTGATCAATGGCAGCAAGTATACGTTCAGCGATATCCGGAACCTGGGTATATGTGAACTAGTATTAGGGTTGGTATCCAGCTTCTTTGTAGGCTATGGATTACTGGCCTGGACAATAGGGTTTGGTGTGCTGCACATGGTGTATGGCGCCCTGGTATACTTTAAATACGAACGATAAACACCCTTTGAAAACGTTTCTTGATAATATAAATAAAGCCTTCGAAAGCAGGGTGCGCTTAGGTATAATGTCGGTGTTGATGGTGGAAGACAGGGTGGATTTTAATACTCTAAAGGACACCTTGCAACTAACAGACGGTAACCTGGCCAGCCATTTACGTGCGCTCGAAGATGCGGAGTACCTGCGCGTAGAGAAGCAGTTTGTAGGGCGTAAGCCTAACACTTCTTACCTGGCTACAGAAGCCGGGCGGGAAGCTTTTAAAAACCACTTAGACGCGCTGGAGCAGTTAATTTTAAATAATCGGCAAGCTGACTAATTTTTTTATACCTATACTTTGTAATTCAAAGTACTTTTAAA
>NZ_JBHTLD010000381.1:0-2161 GCF_042678745.1 Pontibacter rugosus
CTGCTCACAGAGGGTTACCATATTTCTTCGGAACAGGACAGTTATGCCATATATGGATGGAAGATGTGGTATATATTCCCTTTACTTTTTATATTCTCTACTCATACGCTTACTTAGTTCATTTCACAGCTTATTCCATTCATACGATTGAGAAAGAGCTATGTGGGAAACCTACTGAATACACGGCTCTTTTATTGGGATTGTTCTTTTTCCCAATTGGGATTTGGTTAGTACAGCCAAAAATAAATAGGATATTAAGGACACCCGTTGTAGAAGAAATAACAAACACATAACAATCTACAAAAGCATAATACCCTTTGGGATGCAAAGTTTACTTTAACTTTCAAATGGCCGACTTTCAGTGAAGCTTACAATACAAACATGTTTTGTTATTATCATACACTACTATTAAGCTTTCTTTCCCAGCCACTAATACTTAAGCACTACCTGCAGCGGCTAATATAAGCGCCAGCCTCCCCCATCGGCTATACAAACATGCTGCCTTTACAAGATACTAATAGAAAAAGAAAGGCAGGAGCTTTAACAACTCCTGCCTTTTCCAAAATATAACTCGAAACTCAGAACTCCATTAATAGTCCTCGTCTTCCTCCTCTTCGCCAAAGCTTGGCATGGTAAACATCCCACTCAGTAGATCCTTAAACTGAAGTCCGGTGCTAAGGCGGTTTTTACTCAACTGGCTATGTTCAGCAAGTCCATGCAGTGCAAACTCCATCATAAACAGCTTTTCGTCTCCTTTGGCTTCAGGCTGTTGCTTTTCTACCAGCTCGGCTAGCCCCGGCACTTGAAGAAGCGCCTTCTTATATTCTTCTCCCGATGCATCATTCAGCACATCTATGGTCTTGCCATCGCCAAACCAGTCTGTGATAGCTTTATACGGGTTGCCTTTCTTTGCTTTCTTGGCTTTGTCGGGGTCTGGAAAATAATTTAGGAACTGGGTTCGAATAGCCTTGCCCATCAGCACCTGCGCCACATGGCCTGCGCCCTCCTGCTCGCCTTCGTACACTAACTCTACTTTTCCTGTTACAGAAGGTATGGTGCTCATAAAGTCAGAAACGCGCACATAGGTTTTGCTCTCGCCGTTAAGCAAGGCACGGCGCTCAGCAGCACTTAAGAGGTTTTCAAAGGCTGAGATTGTCAAGCGTGCCGATACACCGCTCTTAGCATCCACATACTCACTCTCACGCGCTTCAAAAGCAACTTGCTCTATCAGGTCGCCGATGATGTCGTTGGTCTGCACCAGCTCACCCTGTCTTGCTTTTACTTTCGCTTCCTGGCTGGTAATTTTTTTACCTGTTTCGATATCCTTCGGATAATGGGTAATAATCTGGGAGTCGATGCGGTCTTTCAGCGGCGTTACAATGGAGCCTCGGTTGGTATAGTCTTCCGGGTTAGCCGTAAACACAAACTGTATATCCAGCGGCATGCGCACCTTAAAACCACGGATCTGAATATCGCCTTCCTGCAAAATATTAAAAAGCGCCACCTGGATGCGGGCCTGCAAATCGGGCAGCTCGTTTATCACAAATATGCCCCGGTGCGAACGCGGTATCAGGCCAAAATGAATTACCCGCTCATCAGAATAAGGCAACTTCAGGGTGGCCGCTTTTATCGGGTCGGCATCACCAATCAAGTCGGCAACAGACACATCAGGGGTAGCCAGCTTCTCTGTATAGCGGTCAGAGCGGTGCAGCCATTCAATGGCTGTATCATCACCATGCTCCTGCACCTGGTCTTTTGCAAAGCGCGACAGCGGCTGTAGCGGATCGTCGTTCAACTCCGATCCCTTTACTACAGGTATATACTCGTCCAGCAGGTCTACCATCTGGCGTGCAATACGTGTTTTAGCCTGGCCACGCAGGCCAAGCAAGTTTACGTGGTGCATCGAAAGGATGGCGCGCTGCATGTCCGGAATCACGGTTTCTTCGTAGCCCCAGATGCCCGGGAAAATCTCCTCTTTGTTCTGCAATTTCCTGATCAGATTGCGACGCAGCTCGTGCTTCACAGTCTCTGGTTCATAACCGGCAGCTTTTAACTGGCCCAGGGTTTTTATCTGATGTAATTTCTCAGCTGGAATATCTTGGTACTTCATTTAGTAGCTTTATATTTAATCAGTTAACGCTTAACTGATTATTTTTGAAAG
>NZ_JBHTLD010000382.1:0-2140 GCF_042678745.1 Pontibacter rugosus
CTACAGCGTTAGCCCCTATCTAGACTGTGCCTTGTAAGTTTCCCTTTTTAAGGACCATCTTGAAGTAGAGAAAACTATATTTTGAGCTCCTCCCATTTTTAGGACCGGCCAAAAGTAGAGAATTCGGGTTTTACTATATTATTTTTCACCCACTCTTCCGGAGTCATGTCACCCAGTGAGCTATGGGGCCGGAAGCAGTTATACTCCTGCCGCCAGGCTCCGATCTTCTCCTGGGCATCCTCCAGTGACAGGAACCAGTTCACGTTCAGGCACTCATCCCGGAAGCTGCCGTTGAAGGATTCGATAAAGGCGTTATCCGTGGGTTTTCCGGGCCTGGAGAAGTCCAGCGTCACTTTATTCTTGTAAGCCCACCTGTCGAGTGCTTTGGAGATGAACTCGCTGCCGTTGTCCACCTGTATACGCTTAGGCAGCTTTTTAGTGTCCTGCCTGATGCGCTCCAAAGCAGCCACCACGTCTTCTCCCTTCAGGGACTGGCCCACCAGAATGCCCGGACATTGGCGGCTGTAATTATCGACTATAGTTAAGCATCGTAATTTCCGGCCATCGAAGAGCTGATCGGCCACAAAATCCATCGACCAGCACTCATGGTTAGTAGAGAGCTCTGTACGCTCCAGCCTGTGCGCGGCGGCTTTGTTTCTTCTCGGGCGCTTGCTCCTCAGATTCAGCCCTTCCTCTTTGTAGAGGCGATGTACGCGCTTATGGTTATCCTTCCAACCCTCCCGCCTGAGCAGGATAAAGATACGCCAGAACCCGTAGCGAACCCGCACCTGGGCTATCTCTTGCATCCGCTTCCTGATCACGGAGCTATCTCTGGCTTTGGAGCGGTAATACCAGCCTGAACGGTGTAACAGCACCACCTTACATGCTCTTCTGACCGAAATCCGGTAATCTTTCTGTAGTTGCGAGGCCAGCCGCTTTACTTGGGCTGGCCTCAAAGCTTTTCTCGCAACACATCCTGCAGCATTTGTTTATCTAGGCTCAGGTCCGCCACCAGTTGCCGCAGCTTGCGCAGCTCACTCACCCCTAAACCACCGTATATTTTCTTCCAGTTGTAGAAAGTGGCATCCGAGATGCCCATCTTGCGGCACACCTCCTCCACCTTGACACCCGTCTCTGCTTGCTTGATGGCGAAGATGATCTGCGCCTCTGTGAATTTTGATTTCTTCATGGCAATTCGCTTTTGGTTCTATACGATTATTGCCCGCTCCCTCTACTTTGCAACGGTCCGGTTTTACGGAGGGAGATTGTTTCATGATTTTCAGCGTATTCGGTTCAGGATGAGTTGGCAATTCTGCCACAACACCAATGCTTCGGCACTATTTGTGGTCTTTTCATGGTCCTTATCAAGCCTTCTAGAGAAGTTAAACAGGCCGAATGCCCGCTCACTTACCCACCGCCACCTGACCGCAACAAATCCCTCTGAGCTTGGGGGCTTAGAGGAGATCTCCAACTCTACCCTAAGCAGCTTGTCTGTGACCTAGTCCAGGAAGACCTTCTTATAGGCCGTGTCCGCCAGTACCTTCTCCATGCGTTGCAGGTATCCCTGCAACGGTGCCACTACCCGCTCGGCCGTGGCACCGTCAGCTCGGTTGGCTGCATGCACCACCACTCCCCAAACCAGGCCCAGCGTGTCCGCGATCACATGCCGCTTTTTTCCGTTTACCTTCTTGTTGCCGTCCACGCCCGTCTCCTCGCTCACGAACGGGGCCACTTTTACCAACTGCCTGTCAATGCATAGCAGGCTGGGCAAAGCCTCTTTTCCAACCCTCTCCCTTTCCCGCTGGTTGAGCGAGAAGTTAAGCCTTCCCAGTGTGCCGTCCCTCTTCCACCTCCTGAAATAGTAGTACATTAGTTGTCAGTTGGGAAAGCCTTCCGGCAGGTTGCGTCACTGCCCCCCCCCACCCGCAGAAACCAAAAGATGGCGTCGAGGATAACCCGAAGGGAGTCTTTGCATTTCCGATAGATGGGAAGCGATTCTTTCACTATCTCCCATTGCGAGTCAGTCAGTCTCTGATACTGAGATTGCATAAGCTTTTGAGTTTGATCACTTATTATTTACGCACTGACTCGCTCTTTTATGTCAATCTAAAATTTTAAACATGCTCAAGTGAAAAATTAC
>NZ_JBHTLD010000383.1:0-2098 GCF_042678745.1 Pontibacter rugosus
TAATAATCAGCCGAAAGAGAAGCTGACGACAAGTATGAAGTACGCATATAAATTTTAGATGAACAAATGGCTGCTAGATCTCAAGCATTACGCTACTATCTCCCTGATGCCATAAGGCTTGAGCAAAATTGCATCAGGGAGAAGCAAGTATACCTACCGTTCACCCTTTAACGCTTTAGTTCAAGTATAAGCGGTGCTTTAACGGGCAGTAAGATTATACTTTCTTTAAGATTGAATTTCTGACCACTGATTACATCTATACCTTGTGTGGCTGCGTTTAACTGCGGCAGAAATTTAGCTAGCTCCAGTTCAACAGGTATTTCGTTCTTATTCAAAATTACCATCACACTCTCGCCTTCATATTGTCTGAAGTAAACATATACTCCTTTCTCTGGCGCATAATGCGTTAACTTGCCTTTGTGTATTACTGCTGCTTGCTTCCGCCAGTTCAAGAGCTTCTGCGTGTATAGTTGCATATCCTGCTGTGCCTTTGTCAAGCCAGAGCGTGTAAAGGCATTTGTCTTATCACCAGCCCAACCACCGGGGAAATCCGTTCTAATGATACCATGGTCGTCTGCCACATCGTTGTGCATCAGTATTTCTGTACCATAGTATAGCTGTGGAATGCCGCGGGTGGTGAGCGTATAGGCTATGGCCAGTTTGGTTAATGCTTCGTCTTTATTAAGCTGCGTAAAAATACGATCCATATCATGGTTGTCCGGAAAGATTACCAGATTACCAGGGTCAGCATAAATAAAGTCGTTGGCAAGCATTTGGTACAGCTGCTGCCAGCCAGACTGCCAACCACCTTCTTCTGCTTTAAGAGAGGCGATAAGCGCGGCTTGTAAAGGAAAATCCATTAGGCTTGGTAGGTACGAAGTATAACCATTCGCATTCTGCTTCCCTCGCTGCCAATAAGACACGATAGCTGGGTTTAAAGACCATTCTTCTCCTACAATATTAAAATTTGGATACTCCTGCATCACACGGCGTGTCCATTCGCTCATAAAGGCAGGGCTAGGGTAGGAGTATGTATCCATTCGGATGCCGCTTAAATCTGCATATTCAATCCACCAGATAGTATTTTGAATGAGATAGTTTGCCATCAGCTCGTTTTCCTGGTTTAGGTCTGGCATTGTTTCAACGAACCACCCCTGCGTATGCATTTTATAATCATACGCAGCTGCATGTGGATCTTGTATGGCTTCCCGGTTGTGGCTGGTTTGCTTATAGTCTCCCTGAAAGTTAAGCCAGTTTTCCGTTGGGAGATCTTGCATCCACCAGTGCTCAGAGCCACAATGATTCAGAACCATATCCATCACCAGTTTCAAACCGCGCTTTTTAGCATGTTTCGATAGTGCTACATACTCTTGGTTCGAGCCAAAACGTGGGTCTACCTTGTAAAAATCAGTTATAGAGTACCCATGGTAGGAGTAATCAGGCTGATCATTCTCCAATACTGGATTTACCCACAAGGTCGTAAAACCCATTTCATCTATATAATCGAGGTGATTGATGATTCCGGTAATGTCGCCACCATGTCGTCCTGCTTTGTCTGAACGATTCAGTTTGTCAGCCATCCCTTTCATCGAATCATTTTTAGGGTTGCCATTGGCAAACCGATCGGGAGTAATAAGGTACATAACGTCTGAACTATTGAAACCTTCACGCGCTTCAGAATTGGCTTCACGTTGTTTTAGCTCATACTTATAAAGTTGTGCTACTTTAGCACCTTGCTTTAGCTGTACTTCAAATTTGCCAGGTTTGGCACTCTTCAGATCCAAATTTATAAACAGATAATTAGGACTTTTTACTTTGATCACATCAGTTATTTTGATGCCCGGGTACTGAATGTGTGGCTCCAGGGTAGCAATGTTCTTGCCGTGCAGCAACAATTGCAATTTCGTCTCTTTCATGCCTGCCCACCAAAAGGAAGGCTCAACCCGCAGTTGCTGTTGCTGAGCAAAAGATGTTTTCGTTATAAATAGAAACAGGATAGAAAGGAGAAGTAACTTTTTGGGGTGCATAGAGAGTATGAAAGTATAGATTCAATAAGTATAAAACTGAGTACAGCATTATGTGCTGGTATGAGTATTAG
>NZ_JBHTLD010000384.1:0-2083 GCF_042678745.1 Pontibacter rugosus
GTATTTATAGAACTAGAAATCAGCATCTAGACCAAAGCGCTGCTTTAAATCGACGAGAACCGGATATTTCTCGGCTAAGTAGTTAAACTTGTCCGCTGAAGTATAAAGCTTACGCCCTTCATCCTGCACCTCTACTACCTCAGCCTGCAGTTTTATACTTCGGTTACCAAGCTCCCGCTTTAGCTCGCCAAGTATGGCCGGTCGCAAGCTGGTAAACTGATCCATCATCACGTGGTTCTCCAGGTGCAGGATAATCTCGTTTTCTTCGGTAACGTGGTAGTTGCGGTTCAGGAGCGTGAACTCCATCATATTCTCAGCTTTTTTACGGCGCACAATGGCATGCCAGGCAGTTTTGAGTCGTGCCTGATCCAGAGGTAAAATAGCGCCGTAGGTATCTTCTTCCTCTTCTGCTATGGCAACTTCTGCTACCGCAGCTTGCGGGTTCTGCAGGTCTTTCAGGCTTGGCAGCTTGCCCAGCTTTTTCTGCGGAGGCAGCTGCATGCCCGCTCGCGGTTTATCCGGACCACGATCAGGGCCTGAGCCCGGGGGAGTCTGTGGGTTAGCCGGAGCAATGTGCGCATCTGGGGTAACCTCCTGTAGCTTTGGCGGCTGTTGCAAACCCTCGGATGGTACGCTGCTGGCAGAATTTTGCTGCTGCAGGCGCTCCGATGGAACACTGCCCTGCTGCTGCGACTGCTGCATTTGCTCTGACGGAACAGTGTTCTGGCTATGCGGCTGCTGTAGCGTTGCAGAAGGAGTGGCACCTGCTATAGAACCGGTAGCGGCTGGTGCCGGAGCTGCTACCTTAGCTTTTTTTGATCCTTCTCCTTCCTGAGCAAAGCTGAGCGCAGCATTCAGGTGGGCCATCTTCATCAGGCACAGTTCCACGTGGAGGCGCTGGTTCTTGCTACTCTTATAGTGCATATCACAGGTGCTTACCAGGTTTAACCCAGAAAGTAAGAAGCTCACGCTGGCCTTCTGCGACTGCTCCGCATACTTGGCCTTGATATTATCTGATACTTCCAGCAAAGCTACCGTCTGCGCATCTTTGCATACCAGCAGGCTTCGGAAGTGCTCACCTATTCCGATCAGGAAATTATGGGCATCGAAGCCGTTTTTCAGAATCTCATCAAACAGCAACAGCGAGCCTGATAGGTTCTGCGCCAGCAGGTGGTCTGTTAGCCTGAAGTAGTAGTCATAGTCTAGGATGTGCAGGTTCTCGACAGTTGCCTTATAGGTTACATTGCTGCCCGAGAATGTCACCATCTGGTCGAAGATAGACAGGGCATCACGCAATGCTCCGTCTGCCTTCTGCGAGATCAGGTGCAGGGCATCTGGCTCGGCCTGTATACTTTCTTTGGTGGCAATGCTGCCCAGGTGGCGCACCATATCATCAATCCTGATTCGGTTAAAATCAAAGATCTGGCAACGCGAAAGTATAGTAGGAATGATCTTGTGGCGCTCGGTGGTGGCAAGTATAAAAATGGCATACGATGGCGGCTCCTCCAGCGTCTTCAGAAATGCGTTGAAGGCCTGGTTTGAGAGCATGTGCACCTCATCTATGATATAGATTTTATACTTGCCTGTTTGCGGCGCATAGCGCACCTGCTCCACCAGGTTTCGGATATCCTCTACCGAGTTGTTGGAGGCGGCATCGAGCTCGTGCACATTAAACGAGCTGTTGGAGTTAAAGCTGCGGCATGATTCGCACACATTGCAGGCTTCAGTTTCCGGGGTGATGTTCTGGCAATTAATGGTTTTAGCCAGGATACGGGCGCAGGTAGTTTTACCCACACCGCGTGGCCCGCAAAAAAGAAACGCCTGCGCCAAATGGTGGCTGCTGATAGCGTTTTTAAGGGTATTGGTTATATGGTGTTGCCCCACCACGCTGTCGAACGTGGTCGGACGGTATTTACGCGCTGATACTACAAAGTTTTCCATTAGGACAAAGATAATCAA
Source organism: Pontibacter rugosus (assembly GCF_042678745.1). Classification (NCBI taxonomy): domain Bacteria; kingdom Pseudomonadati; phylum Bacteroidota; class Cytophagia; order Cytophagales; family Hymenobacteraceae; genus Pontibacter; species Pontibacter rugosus. The sequence continues at coordinate 1,960 of NZ_JBHTLD010000384.1, forward strand.
TCCGAAGATGAGATGGGAGTGCTTTTGTGCAGTACTTATCCAGAAGGTTATCCACCAACTTGTGCCGCATGGCTACTCCTGTAATGGGAACAGAATTAACTTAAATTTAAATGCAATTACATAG
>NZ_JBHTLD010000385.1:0-2060 GCF_042678745.1 Pontibacter rugosus
TGAACTCTCCACGAAGTCTGCCGAAACAATGATACAGATTACCATGATACACATCATGCTTAAGAAATTATCCAAATGAAATTAAAACAGCCTCTTAATGTTTTCGCGGAGCGGCAGGTGCATACTTGTGCATACTTCTGTAGCACGTTTAACTGCCAGCCTTACCTCCTCTAAACTCTCGCAGCCATGTTGCTCCAGCAAATCGGTAGCATAATAGCGTAAATGCCTGTCGGCTAAACTATCTATAAACTTATCGAGGTGGGGCTGGTTTCTTAAGCTGTCTATAGGAACTAACATGGCGATAAACTAAAAGTTGGAACATTTTAAAAAGTGTTTGTCTGCCGCATAGCCCGCAACTGCTCCAGCAGTTGCCGCTCTTCCTCACTAATAGAAGTTGGCAGCACGACATTTATTTTTACGTAAAAATCTCCAAACTGATCCGTCTGACCGTAAACAGGCATTCCTTTACCCCTTAGCCTTAACGATTGCTGGCTCTGAGTTCCTGCTGGTACTTTAAGTTTAAGCAAGCCACTCATTGTACTTACTTCTATCTGCCCACCCAGTATGGCGGTATATACGTCCACATCAACGGTAGCATATAAATCATTCCCTCTGCGGTCAAAGCGTGAGTCCGGTAGAACCCTGATGTTGAGATACAGGTCACCGGGTGCTCCTCCCGCCGTTGCAGGGGCTCCTTTACCATTGATGCGCAGCACCTGACCATCTGCCACGCCTGGTTTGGTTTTGATACGCAGTTGCTGCTGGTTTACTGTTAGCAGCCTGCTGGTGCCAGTGTAAGCCTCTTGTAATGATATGTTCATATCTGCCTGGTAATCCTGCCCTTTTCTGGGCCCACCCGCTTGCTGTCCGCTGAACCCGCCTGCGCCTGCTCCAAAAAACTGCTCGAAAAAATCAGAGAAGCCTCCACCACCTCCTCCTCCAAACATATCGCCGAAGTCGCCACCAAAGCCTCCGCCAGGCTGGCCCTGGTATTGCCTGCGCCCACCACCGTTGTAGCCTCCCTGCTGAAACTGGCGCCAGTTGCTCCCAAGCTGATCGTACTGTCTGCGCTTTTCTTCATCACCCAGCACTTCATAGGCTTCACTTATATCTTTAAATTTATCTTCTGCCGCTTTATTGTCTTTGTTTTTGTCAGGGTGATACTTTTTAGCCAAACTACGATAGGCTTTTTTGATGTCACTTTGTGCTGCTTTCTTATCTACTCCTAAAATTTTATAATAGTCCTTGTATTCCATCTGGAAGTGATTTTAGATCGTTTTAAAGCCTTTAGCAGGTTCTTTCCTGCTACAATAATAACGAGATATTTTTTTATGATGTTAGCTGCACTAGCAGCAAAAAAAAGAAGCACCCCTTTGCAGGATGCTTCTTTTTAATCTGTCAGGTTGTAAGCCGACTAGATAGTGTCTGTTACCACAAGTAGTGCGTGTATGATACCCGGTAAAACGAACAGTAATGTCAGGATGATGTTGATCCAGAAAGAAGTTCCGATTCCGTCGTGCAGAAATACTGCCAAAGGCGGCAGCAGAATAGCCAGAATTATCTCTACGATGTTTGCTCCACCACCACGTTGGCGCATTACCTCGTTCAATTCTCGCTTCAGCTCCTTTTTCTCAGCCTTGCTCATGTTCTTCAGTCGCTCTTTTGCCAAGGCCACAGCCTCTGCTTCAGCCACAGTCATCTCACGCTTTTCGAGTTTTACCTCTTCCGCAACGGCAGGAGTTTTAACTACCTCTGCTGATTTTTTATTGCTGTTTACCCTAGCAGCAGCATTTGCTTCAAACACAGGGGCTGCTTCAGTAGAGGCAGGAGCCGTATTAGTTTCAGCTTGTGCCATTTCAGCGGCAATCGGAGTCAGCAGTTCAACAGCAGGAGCATCTGTAGCAGGTTTAGCTTTTACCGTGTTGTATGCTTCCGGCTTGTCGGCAGAAAATTTATAGTATTCTGCTGAACTACAAGAAAAAAGGAACTGTCCAACAAACAGCACCATCACAAAATGAAGTAGATTCTTAATTTTCATAGTATATAATTAATTGTTAAAA
>NZ_JBHTLD010000386.1:0-2056 GCF_042678745.1 Pontibacter rugosus
GCTTGCCTTCGAAACGGTTAGATATTGGTCGTTTATAATAATAAATGGATGCTTCTTGCTAAGGGGTAGTCGTTTTAGTGTAAAATTAGTATGGTTAAAACAAAGAAAGAGCTAATCTTAGATACAGCTTTAAACCTGTTCGCTGATAAAGGATATGATGCCACGCCTACCAGCCTTATTGCAAGGGAGGCTGGAGTGTCAGAGGGCCTTATTTTCAAACATTATATAAATAAAGAAAACCTTTTAGAGGCTGTTGTCAAAGCTGGCTATAGGCGTATTACAGATAAAAGCAAGGGATTAGTGGTAGAAGACGATCCTGAAAAGCTAATCTGTAATATTCTGGATATGCCCCAGAAGCTGGTAGAGGATGAGCGTAATTTCTGGCGTATGCAGTTTAGGCTGGTAGATGAGGAGACTTCTCAGAAGCACCACATCCGCTTCTCTAACTCGGTGATGCAGAAGTTAACCGAAGCTTTTAAAAAGCTTGGGTATAAGGAGCCAGAGCTAGAGTCGGAAATTATTATGCTGATGGTGGAAGGACTTTGGAGGCTGTTTCTTAATAATCCTGATAGGGAGCACTTCCTGAAAATGCTTGATTTAATTAAGGCTAAGTATAAGAGCAAGTAATAGGTATCCAACTACCTAAAAGAAGAGCCCCTGTCTGTAAATTGGCAGGGGCTCTTCTTTTGGAATCTTTGCTATGCAGTTGCTGCTCTTTGATCAAACTGCCACAATAATGGGTATAGGCAATTGTAATTTACAAAACGATATTAAAGTATACTCAAAGAAGAAGAGTCGGCGATAAGGTTAGCTGGTGTTAAACCCGCTATCTCTGTTGTCTTAGTACAAGAGCAAGCTTCATAAATTAAGCTTGCAGTAGATCAGATATATTTACTAACTCCAGATAAGGTTGTAAGCCTACATGGTTGCTGAGGCTGCGAACGAGTACAAATTTATTTCTCCTTGGCTCATACCATACTTCAGCAAAAAACGAATCGATATGATACAGACATATAACGTACTGCGACCTATACCGCACTGCCAGGTAAACCCCATGCCTCAAAATCAGATCGGCGCGCTGCTCAAGGGGTTTGCTGTTGAATTGGTTTAGGTTCATGCGAAGTCAATAGGAGTGTGAGTGGTTGTGCTTCAGTTATTTATACTGAATAGCTCAGCTACAGGTTCTTAATAGCATGAAATAGATCAGTGCCAGCCTGAATCATGCCTTTGGCTGAAGCATGTAGCTTGTCCTGCGAGTTAAGCTCATACTTGCTAGTCTCGATAACAGCCAGTGTATTGGCATCAGATGCTCCCCGCTTTACCTTCGCCTCGTTCACCACAGCTACATAAGGCAGTATTTGAGTCTGAGGAAACAACTTATATACAACGCGTTTTGTGTCGTGCAAGTATGGGATTGAGCTTAGAGAGTAAAAAAAAGCAGTTTCGTTTGCTTCGTATAACATGGCCTTGCTTGTGTTCATGGCGTCTCGTTCGCCCTGCCACCAGGTTATGCTTTTAAAAACAGCTGTCTTGCCTTCCGCTTCCAGCTTTTTGCGCGCCTGATCTATGGTAGTAAGTGCCTGCTGTGTCAGTTCTTTGGATTCTGGGTGCCAATCTTTTTCTTCGTCAGAGCCAGAATGGTATAGTTGCGTATTGCCGTAGCCGGTCACAACAAAATAAACTTTCTGCTGCTTATGTTCACTTAGTAGTTGAGCCGCCTTTACAACGGGGCCAAACATGCCCTTTACAGATTGTGTATTTACCCCAGCCTGCATCACCTCAAACCTCTGTGTTTCCGGGTTATAGATATAGCAGCTATCGAGTGGCTTCTGAAGGTCTTTCGGTAACTCCATCGCATACGCTCGGCCAATGCTGTTTGACTGCCCCATAATTAGATGGACATCAACAGTGTTGGTAGGAGGAGATGACTCTGTGCTGCATGAAAAAAACATACATGCGCTAAATAGCATGACTAATGGTAACAGGAGACTGGACTTTTTCATAGTTTGTGTAGGATCAATAAATCTACTTTTATAGTATTTTGATAAGTAAATAT
>NZ_JBHTLD010000387.1:0-1952 GCF_042678745.1 Pontibacter rugosus
TTTAAAAGAATAAACTTCCATGTGATCTTCTCTGATAAGTTAAGTCCTGATATAATTAGACAACAATTCCTAAATCAGTTATACGGCAAGTATAAATTAGCTCCTGAAAGTAATGGTGTACAGTGGGGGGGATACATTACAAAAGAAAGTTTAGCTGATTTAGGAAAAGCTATAAAAAGCACAGTGCCGGATGATGCTATATCTAGTTATGGAAGCGATATAACTGAAGGATTTAACAACATTAATTTTGATGAAGAGGAAATAGTACAGATTTTAAATTCTTCAACAAGCTATTTAAAAGGCAGTTTCTTAACTGCAATTGGTAAAACTGAGTGGGATGAGTTCTCTTGGAATGATAGTAGCATTGCTGAAAAGAAGACAGTAATAAATAGTGTTGATTTTGTGTTCACATCTAGTGAAACAATCGATGCTTACAATAAAGCTAAACGAAAATTAACTGAGCAAAAGGTTAATGATTTGCTTCTAGATTGCAGTGATGCACATCGCAATAGTAAGTCTTCAAATAAAGATAGAATTGGAAAATGTTTTACATGGATAAAGGCTGATCCAACTTTTGAAGGTTTAAAGCAAGTCATTCATGAACCTGATAGGCTTTTTGTTGGAGGACAACCAGAGTTAATTCAAAGAAAAAAAGCTAATCCAAACAAATTCATACAATCAGTATCAATCAAAAGGTTAGATACTAGTAGTATGCCTGAGGTGTGGTACAGAGACTTTGATATAAATTTAAATCCAAGCCTAGTAGCAGTTATTGGAAATAAAGGAAACGGGAAAAGTGCATTGACTGACATCATCGGTCTTGTAGGTAATAGTTATAATGATAATTACTCCTTCTTAACTAAAGCTAAATTCAGAAATCCAAGACCATACAATAGAGCTGCCAACACTGAAGCACAAATAGTTTGGTCTGACAACAGCAAGGATGGTTACTTTAGATTAGATAATGATGTAGATCCAAACAAACCAGAAAAGGTAAAATACATTCCACAAAATTTCTTAGAATCACTTTGTGTGAATGAGGATGAGCATGATTTTGAGAGAGAAATTAAAAAGATAATTTTTACTCACACTGCTTCTAGTGAAAGATTGGGATTCTCTAACCTTGACGAGCTTATTACTTATAAAAGTGAAGTGATCAATAAGGAATTAGGCTCTATCAAGGGGGAAATTGAAGATATCAATCTTCGAATTATTAATCTTGAAAGGAAGAGCCTTGAAAGTTTTAGGCAAAGTTTAACAGAAAAACTTCAGAACAAGGAGGAAGAGCTTAAAAACCATGAAGCTTTAAAACCTGACGCGATACAAACTCCAACTAATAATCCTGAGCTAGAAGCTCGTAATAAAGATATTCACGCAGAAATAGAAAATGTAAAGAAGGCTACAACTCAGAAAGAGGCACGACTAAAACATTTGAATGAAGCAAAATCTACCCTACTACAAGAATCTAGTGAGCTTGAAAAAATCCGACAGTCGTTCCAAAATTTAAAAGATACATTAGATCAAAGCTCTGGAAAATACAGAACAGCGCTGGGAAGGTATGATCTTGACTTAGACAATATTTTAAAATATGAAGTAAGTTTAGAACCAATTGTTAAGCTCAAAGAAGAAAAGAACAGGGATTTAGATGCTATACAACTTGAGTTACAAGGTCAAGATGAGAATAATAAAGGACTTGAAGAAACCATTACTGATTTATACCAAAAGCTCATTAGTTTAGAAGAAAAGCTAGATGAACCATATAGGCTTTACCAGAAGTATCTGACTGACTTAGATGAATGGGAAAACAGGAGAAAAGGAATTATCGGGGACACAGATTCATATGGAACTATTGAGCACTCAAAATCAGAGTTAAAATATCTAGATGAGAGACTCCCGCTGGAATTAGAAAGTGCAATAGAGGAAAGAAACCAACTAGTCAAAAAGTTATTTGA
>NZ_JBHTLD010000388.1:0-1877 GCF_042678745.1 Pontibacter rugosus
TTGATTGGTTAGGGAAATTCTTCTGGTTAAGGAAAATTTTAAATTTTTAAGGTGTATGTTAGAAGGAACAGGAGTAGAGGTATGCAAAAAGGCTGTCATAGTACGCTTGATTTAAGAACATAGCTTAACCAAGCGTACTATGACAGCCTTTTTTTGGGAGACCGGAAAAAAGGGAAGTATAACTAAGTGCTAATGCAATGCACCGGTTGCCGTAGCTGAAGGGGTATACTTTATTCCCCTTTTTCTGATGATCTTCTGACCGAGTAGTAAGATAAGTAGTGAGAGTATGGCAGATGCTGCCATCACACCAGCCATAGGCACAGCAGAGTGATTGCTGAAGATGCTTAAAACCACTGTAGCCAAAGCCCCTATACCCATTTGTGTTGCACCCATCAAGGCAGATGCACTTCCAGCATTTTTAGTAAATGGTGCCAGTGACAGAGCGGACGCATTTGGAAACGTAAAGCCAAGGCAGCACAGAAAAAGAAAAATGCAGGCTATTGTAGCGTAAAGGTTTAACCAGCCAAACATGGTGCCTGCCAGAAGAACACCGCCAATTGCTAACTGCGCTATCAGGGCTGTAAAAATTATGCGCTCACTACGGTATTTGCGCAACATAATGCTGTTAACCTGGCTGGATCCGATAAGCCCTATGGAGAGAAACGCAAATATCCAGCCGTACTCTTTTTCATCCACCTGAAAAATTTCCATAAAAAGCAGCGGCGAACCGGAAACATAAGCAAGTAAGCCGGCGAAAGAAACTGCACCTGAAAGTGCGTAAGTATAAAACTGAGGTTCTTTTAAAACAAGTATAAATCTTGATATGATAGGCCTGGGCTTTAAGGAATAGCCAGGGTCAGGCTTGCTGCTTTCGGGTAAGCCAATATAAACCGCTACTAGAATGGCAGCTGACATACCTGCCAGTATCAGAAAAACTGTTTCCCAACCGAAGATAGCTGTCACATAACCACCAACAGTAGGGGCAATCATAGGAGATACGCCTACTACCAACATCAAAAGCGAAAACACTTTGGCATTATCCTCTACCGGAAACAAATCACGCACCATAGCCACTGAAGCCACTGCAGCGGCACAACTACAAACAGCCTGCGCGAACCGAAGTATGATCAAGGCCTCAATGGTAGTAGCAAAGGCACAGGCAACAGAAGCAAGTAAGTAGCCTGCCAACCCGATGTAAAGCGGTTTCTTTCTTCCGAACCGATCCATTAATGGGCCGTACAGCAGCTGGCCTGCTGATATGCCTATAAAAAAACTAGACAAGGAAAGAGAGACATCTGCCACAGTTGTGTTAAGATCTTTGGCAATGGCCGGAAATCCCGGCAGGTACATGTCGATAGAAAAAGGGCCAAGGGCAGTAAGCGTACCTAAAATAAGTATGAGTGTTAAATACTTTTTGCGTGTCATATAAAAGCAATGTGAGCAGCAAAGGTATAGACAAAACCTGTATCGCTTTTAGATCTTTTCTAGTGAATGCAGCCGGTGTTGCGTCATGGCCTCAAGTGCTTTCCTTCTGAACCTGGCAAAATTTTCTTTGAGTAATCACCTTTTAAGCTTGTAATTTACTTGAAATCAGATGCGTTACTTCTTTCGAAAAAAAGAGCCTGTTTAAAATTCATCTTTTGCGCTGCAAAAGCCTGGAAAGGGTTCTGCCTTCACGCTTTTCTCGCCCCATAGCGCTGCTATAAAACTCTAAAACCGCTATGCCAGAACTCTTTCCAAGCAACTTTCACTTGCAAAAACAAAATTTAAACATGCTCTAAGCTCGACTTTAGCATTAAGCAGCATTGGCCAGCATATGCTGAAAATGCTGTAGCAAAGGTTTTGGTATTTTCACCATCTCTGTCTGTTTATCAGAG
>NZ_JBHTLD010000389.1:0-1872 GCF_042678745.1 Pontibacter rugosus
CCTTCACGTGAACCTCTCATATAGTTATTGTAAAAATATAAATATGTGTATATAAATTTAAAACAGATGGCTGATAATGCTTATAAATAAATCATAAAAGTGGTAAAGCTTAAAATACTACATGTCAACGAATTTATTTTTGAAGTGAATTGATTAACATTGCTATATACAGAACTGCTCCAGTGCCAGCGAAAACATCTTATCGCATACTAAAAGAGGGAATATGCAGTTACTGGCATGATGTTTTCAGTTGTTTGCCAGAACCAACACCAAGTGCTATGAAAAAGAACGTAATGTTGCTATTAACTCCCTTATTACCACTGTGCCTCTTGCTGGTATTTCAACCTCAGTTTTTGAAGAAGCCTGTAGCTGTTGTACATGCTCCCCCTATACATGTTCCTGATTCATTATCTACTGAAAGTGCGCCTGCTTCCTCCTCAAGTATAAGAAAGGATATGGTGGCTTATGCTAAAAGTTTTTTAGGAACCCCCTACATATATGCTGGTATGAGCAAGACCGGGTTTGACTGCTCTGGCTTTACAACCTTTATTTTTGACAAGTATAACTTTAAGATTCCGCACTCCTCGCGTTTGCAAGCACAGGAAGGACAACAGGTGCTAAGAGCTAAATCACGCCCAGGTGATCTGGTTATTTTCACAGGCACTAACCCAAGTGTGCGCCGTCCGGGCCACGTTGGGATTGTTATTTCAGAACCAGGAGACACGATAGAGTTCGTGCATGCCTCCTCTAACGGAGGTGTAAAAATAAGTAAGGTAGAAGGTACTCGTTATGACACCCGCTTTTTAGAGGTGCGGCGTGTTTTATAATCTACCCTATAACCCTCTCCTGTTTTTTCGTACACCATAGCATACGTATTTGTACTTAAACTCTAACGTTTATACTATGCTACATCCTTATCTCATCAATACAATTAATGCCCTTGTGCTGATAGTGGCGGGCCTTATAGGTTACTTTACAAATGAAGCAAAGCCTCCTACTGCGCTTATAGTGCCCTTTGTCGGTTTTCTGCTGCTGGCCTGCACGTATCATTTGCGAAAGCACAACAAATTTGTATTCAACACTGTCACTGCTCTTACTTTACTAACAGGCTTGTTGATTTTGTGGAGTACAGACACAGATTACTTTGTTTGGAACAGGCGGCAAATTCTGCTTTTGTTGACGGGGCTTAGTTGTTTTACGGCAGTTATTTTCTATGTGGCATCGTTCATCAAAGAGCGTCGAACCCGCGATAACACCATCTATAAGGATGACCTATAGGTGCGGTAGCAAAGGCAAAAAAAGAACACCTGGTGTAGCCCGTCAAAGTACACCAGGTGTTCCCAAAAAATCCTCAATATCTCAATAAGCGGCGCCCTGTTTTTCAGTTTGCCATCAAAAAAAGACCAGAGGTAACGATGCTATCTGCGTAAGCAGTAGCTAGTACTGCTTACTAAGCCAGTTCACCGTTAGAGTGAACATTATTACCTAGGCTTACTAAGACGACCGATGGATTAGACATGGCACCTCCTTTCTCTTTGATCCTACATAAACCCTGTGCTTTAAACCAGTTATACTTAGGTCTTGACACAAAGCCCGTGGCACTCGCCACTATACTTGCTTTATAAAGGTAAAAGAACGGCTAAAAGTTCACAAGGTTTTAGAGTTTATTTTACTCTAAAAGGCTCATTCAAGCCCAATAAGCATGTTGCGAAACAGGGACAGCAATTAAACTATTGATGCACAAATAGATACCACTTTAACCAAGAACCTATATCTGCTGCAGATTAGTGAAAGGCCTATCATATAAAATATATTCAACCATGCACGATGCTGGAACGATACTTGTATATCTTCTAAAAATATTTCCTATAT
>NZ_JBHTLD010000390.1:0-1808 GCF_042678745.1 Pontibacter rugosus
AGAATAACTATTAATAATTAACTTCAGTTGCAGGTACGTCAACAAGTATAAATGTTGCCTCTCCGGTAGCATGTAACCCTACTACATCTAACTCCTCAAGCCGTACTTGGTCATACTGGTCTACTTCCATGTTATGAACTAATAAACTTCCGCTTAAAACGTAAAGTAGCGTTTTACGGATCTTAAAAGTTTTAAAATCATAATTCCCTCCCTGGCTCAGGTGTCCGTAATAAACAGTGGAATTAGAATTCATGAAAGGGATATTTTCCAGAACTTTCTGACCAGTAACCAAAGGCACCAGTTTATCTTTTGTATTCAAAAAATCAAGTGTCATGTTTTCATAAGCAGGCGCAACGCCTGGCTTATTAGAGATAAACCACAGCTGCAAAAGCTCTGCGTATCCGTCTGTATCATTTGTTTCAGAATGTGTAATTCCAGTACCTGCTGTCATTCGCTGCACATCACCAGCTTTCAGGGTAGTTTTGTTGCCTAAACTATCCTGATGGTTGATTTCTCCATCAAGTATAAAATTAACAACTTCCATTTCTGTGTGTGGGTGCGACGGAAACCCGTTTTTAGCACTAATCCTGTCATGGTTGAAAACACGCAGAGGACCAAACTGAACATTGGCCGGGTTATAGTAATCAGCGAAGGAGAAAAGGTAATGAGATTGTAACCAATCTCCTATATTAGTTTGGTGGCGCTCGCTGGCAGTTATCAGTTTTAGCATAGTTTTATAATGGTGTGGTGCATCGTAAGAAATAGTATAAACCTGAGGCACGAGTAGTGCCTCATTATGCTAAAGCTGTACGGATATGAAAGTATCTTGTTAACTAAAAGAGCTTAATGGTACATATAGCAAAGAAAAAGCCCGTTGCTGCGCAAGAAGGCAGCAACGGGCTTTTAAATAGAATGAAAAAAATATTACTCAGCTTTCTTTAGCTTCTGCACCTCTTTCTGCAGGTCCAGCACAATACTGGAAAGCTTGTCTAGCGATAAATCCGCAATAGGGAAAGTAGAACTTATGTATGATTTAGCTTCCCATATTTCAACCACATCTTCTACATGCACTTCATAAGGAGAGTATACTGGATTGTCAGAGTGCAGGCGCAGCACAGCAGTATCTTTTATCTTATTAAAGATGCGTTTGAAGACAACCCCTTCTTTCTGACTAACCACAATACAAGGTGTGCCATCCTTTATCTGACTCCAATCGTCTACATAACGGCCTACTATAACAGTACCTGAAGCTATAGGCAACATAGAATCTCCGCTTATCTCGAAAGCACGAAAAGTACCTGTTGTTCCAAGCATCGGTAGTTTAAAGCGGGGCAGTTCTTCGATGAACTCTGAGTCGGCATAGCCATTGAGATAGCCTGCACTTGCTTTGTATGGAACCAGTTCTATGTTTTCCTTTTGGTCATCGTCTACCGTAATGGCAAGTACACGCATATTGCTGCCGGATGCTTTTCCAGCAGCAGAAACAGGACCCAGAGGAGCTTCTTTAAGTAGATCTCGCGTTATCAGATCATCCAGGGAGACCTTAAAAAGGTCAGATACATTTACTAAAGTACTTAACTTTGGCTCTGCTCTTCCCTCTTCATAGGCTCCTACTAAAGAGCGCTTTATATCTAATTTTTCAGCAAGCTGCGCCTGTGTATAACCAGCTTGCTTGCGAAGATGTCTAATGTTAGATGTTACTAACTGCATAATGCTATGAGTATAAATGCTGCACAATAAATAAATCGGTGCTTACCTGTAAAGCTACTATATTATTAGCATTAATACTAACTTTATTAGCACAAAGT
>NZ_JBHTLD010000391.1:0-1830 GCF_042678745.1 Pontibacter rugosus
TAAAGCTTTATAAGCTATCATCCGGCTTCTGTTTCTTAAAGAAATATTTAATAGAAAAACTTCTTTCTAAGCGTTCACTAAGTTAAGTATAGATTCGAAAATAGCGCGTCCATCTGTATTGCCCAGCTCTGGGTCTACTGCACGCTCTGGGTGAGGCATCATGCCAAACACGTTTTTCTTGTCGTTACTTACCCCTGCAATGTTTAGCAAGCTACCGTTGATATTATAGGTTTCGCCTGTTTCAGCCACATTACTGCAATATTTGAACATGACCTGGTCATTATCCTGCAAAGCCTTTAATGTGTCTGCGTCAGCATAGTAGCGGCCTTCGCCGTGTGCCACAGGAATCTTATAAGCCTTATCCATGTCCAGCAGTTGCGTAGGCAGCAGGCTAGTGGTAGCAGGCTTAATGTATACGTTGTCGCAGATAAACTTCTGGTTTACGTTACGCAGCAGGGCGCCAGGCAACAAACCAGCTTCTGTCAGAATCTGGAAACCGTTACAAATACCCATTACATACCCACCTTTATTTGCGTGCTGAATAACTTCCTGCATAATTGGAGAGAAGCGCGATATGGCCCCTGAACGGAGATAATCGCCGTAGGAGAAGCCGCCTGGCAGCAGTATAAAATCACAGCCTTGCAAATCGTGGTCTTTATGCCACAGCTTTACACATTCTTGCTCCATACCCACACTGATGGCATCAACAAGATCTTGGTCGCAGTTGGACCCCGGAAAAACGACTACACCAAATTTCATAGGTCAAAGTTAAGCAATTTATACTTTGTCAGCACAATGGCTACGGCTGCTTTTGTTGCTTATAGCAGTGGCTGGCTGTACAAAAGTGAATATTTATCCTTAATTTGCCAAAGTATCATTTTATAAAGAGCTTATGTTGCAGTCAATGACAGGCTTTGGCAGTGCCCGCCTCGATGCCGACCAGTATTCTATCTCGGTGGAAATACGCTCCCTTAACTCCAAAAGTATGGACTTGAGTGTGCGCACCCCTAAATTCTTATCTGATAAGGAGTATGAGATACGTAATATGGTGCAGAAGGCGCTGGTACGAGGCAAAGTCAGTATATCTGTAGAGTTTAACAGAAACAAAGCGCAAAAACCCCGGAACAGCATTAACAGAGAGCTTCTGAAGGCTTATTATACAGAGTTAGATGAAGTGGCTCAAAACCTCGGAGCTTCTAAAGACGAGCTATTCAGGCTCGCGCTGCATATGCCCGATGTGCTACAGCAGCAGGAACAGGAGGAAGAAACAGCTGAAGCCGATTGGGCTGTAGTGCAGCCATTGCTGCAAGAGGCGCTGCAAAGCATTAATACATTCCGTGAAGACGAAGGTAAGGCACTTACAGCAGAAATCATGTCCTATATCGACCGCATCCGTATTCTGCTGGCTGATATAGAAAAGCATGACCCGGCGCGTATGGAAAATATCCGCTCCCGCATTAAGAGCCACATGATGGAACTTGGCTCGTCTGAGCATTTCGATAAAAACCGGTTTGAGCAGGAGATGGTATACTATATAGAGAAGCTGGATATCGCAGAGGAAAAAGTTCGCCTGGTGAACCACCTGCACTACTTTACTGAAACAGTATACTTACCGGAGCCAACAGGTAAAAAGCTTGGCTTTATCTCTCAGGAAATAGGGCGAGAGATAAATACAATTGGTTCTAAAGCGAATGACTCCACCATTCAACACTATGTAGTGGAGATGAAAGAAGAACTAGAAAAGATAAAAGAGCAAATCAATAATATATTATAAGGCTATCTGATTGTCTTATATAAACAGCGAAAGCCGGTGCATGTACATGCACCGGC
>NZ_JBHTLD010000392.1:0-1799 GCF_042678745.1 Pontibacter rugosus
GTATAATTTCAGTCTATAAACAAAATTTTGGTAATACTTGAAGATACGCAAATTGTCTTTCAAATCCTTTAGAAATCTACTAAACCACTGCTTCGGCACCTATGTCTGCTTTTTTACTGCATCGGTTTTGTGCAAATACAGCTGCGGCAATGTCTCCGATCTGGTAATACAGATGCTGTATGATTTTACAGGAGTTTATTGGCTGAGTGCTACTCTGTGTAGTAGGTGTAACTTGAAAAGAGAAAGAAATTTAGCCTTGGTAAAAAACGATTTAAGACATTTTTAATACCTTTGCCTTGAAGGTGATGGGGTACCACCTGAAACCGCCTGCCCAGGCAGCGCTGATGACTCCTAAGGCCAAACTTGTGCTTATACAAGCTTGTGCTTTATATTTGTTATCAGTTGAACATGAAAAAACATTACACCAACCCCGCTTCAAGTATCAAAAACGCACTTCGTTACGTGCTATCCGCTGGAGAGCAGGCAGCTGCTTTGCTCTATTTAACTAAATGGCTTCTTATATGCACTTTAGTAGGAGTGTTGGCAGGGAGTGCATCCGCATTTTTTCTCGTTGCGCTTGATTGGGTAACAACATACAGAGAAGCAAATACAGAGATAATCTGGCTCTTGCCCGTCGGTGGACTCTTAGTGGGTTTACTATACCATTACTACGGCGGCGATGCAAACAAAGGCAATAACCTGCTGCTAGAGGAAATTCAGAAGCCGAAGAAAGTTATACCGTTCCTTATGGCGCCACTGGTTCTTTTTGGCACCTTGGTTACTCATTTGTTCGGAGGCTCTGCTGGCCGGGAAGGAACCGCCATGCAAATGGGAGGAGCCATAGCAGACCAATTTACGTATCTGTTTCGTCTGCGCCCCCGCGATAGAAAAGTAATTATTATTGCAGGTATAAGTGCAGGGTTTGCTTCTCTGTTCGGTACTCCGCTGGCAGGTGCGCTTTTTGGGCTGGAGGTTTTCATACTAGGTCGCATCCGCTACGAAGCACTGTTACCAAGCCTTATGGCAGCTATCATTGCCAACTATACTTGCCATGCCTGGCAAGTGGGGCACACACAATATGACATACCTTTTGTGCCTGAAATCACCTTAGAGGCTCTTTCGTTAACCTTAGGCGCAGGAATTATCTTTGGTTTGGCAGGAATGCTGTTCTCTAAAAGCACCTATTACTTTCTGTCGCTGTTCAAGAAACTGATCTCTTACCCGCCACTGAGGCCTTTTATAGGAGGGCTAGTAGTGGCAACTGTGGTATGGCTGATGGGAACGACAAAGTATATCGGTTTAGGTATACCTACTATACTCTCCGCTTTTGAGGAGCCTGCTCAATGGTATGATTTTCTGGTGAAAACATTTTTAACAGCCTTTACATTAGGGGCTGGTTTTAAAGGGGGAGAAGTAACGCCGCTTTTTTATGTCGGCGCCACCCTGGGTAATGCTCTCTCACAAGCCTTGCCTTTGCCGATGGCCCTCATGGCCGGCATGGGCTTTGTCGCTGTTTTTTCGGGAGCTACTAATACGCCGCTCTCATGCACGATTATGTCTATAGAACTTTTCGGATCGGAGAGTGCTGTCTTTATGGCATTAGCCTGCTTCACAGCTTATCTTTTCTCAGGCCATACCGGCATCTACGGCTCTCAAGTTATAGGCTCTCCTAAGCATCTGTTTTATGGGCGCTATAAAGGCAAAACCTTGTCCTCGCTGACTTCTGCACCAAACTTCAGGAGCAAGATAGAGGATTAGCAAAATTATAGTTCAAACATTGATGTATAGGTTTAGATTTC
>NZ_JBHTLD010000393.1:0-1783 GCF_042678745.1 Pontibacter rugosus
GTTAAATCGCTTGGGTAAGTCATAAGTCTGTAAACTTTTATTACCCAACAACCGACACCTGCTTTTTTACTCAACTAAATCAAAACAGCCTCTAAAAGTGGCAAAATATTTTCTCTTGAAGAAAGTGTTAAAGATGAGTATGTGGATCAACTAAAGCTATATGCTTACTTGTACAATGAGGCATTTGAGAAATATCCTGATGAATTATCAATTATAGACCTCAATGAAAAAGAATACCCAATAGCATTCACCCCAGGAGATTGTGAAATACTTGCGACTAATGCAAGAGAAGTGTTGTTGGAAATTAATTCTCTTATAGAGAATAATGATCGTAAAGCGCTTGCAAACCCAGATCCAAGTAACTGTAAGAGATGCCTGTACCGACCAACATGTGAGTTTTATTGGAACCTTCCTTTATCTGAGACAGATTCAATATTCAGGGACATTAAAGGGAATCTTTCAACATTTCGACATTTTCGCAATGGTAACCTGAATGCTGTGCTGATTAGAGATGGAAAGGAATTTACTATTTCCCATTTAGGTAGCGAATACCTGCCTTTCCTAACAGATATGGTTGGAAAGAATATAGCATTTTACAACGTTAAGCTGGGTGAAATACCAGAAAGGTATCAAGCCATCAAGACGACTAAAGTATATGAATCATAAAAACAATATAGATAAAATTCTTATTCTGTCATTTTGTAGCGGTGGCGGCTTAATGGATTTAGCATTTGAGCAAGCAGGTTTTGAAGTCGCATTTTCCAACGAACTTGATAAAGACTTCTCAAGGTTTTATGAGGAGGGCATGTCTAGCTGGTCTGGTGAGCCAAGGAAAATATCCTATATAGGTGACATAACGGATGTGCGCCCCAAACATTTACAAGAAATTATTAAAAACAGGTCGTTTGGAATCGTTGGGGGACCACCGTGTCAAGATTTTTCATTGCAAGGTAAAAGAGTGGGATTTGATGGTGTTAGAGGTACACATACCTATCATTTTTACGAAAAAATAATGGACTTTCAGCCAACTTTTTTTGTAATGGAAAATGTTCCTGGCCTGGTTTCACTAAAAAATACGAAAGATGACTTTCTTTCAATTTTGGATCTTTACCGGGAAGACTACTTTATAAGTCATGCCATACTAAATGCTTTACACTACGGTGTGCCACAAAACCGTGAGAGATTATTTGTAATAGGTGTAAGAAGAGATGCATTTGAGAATGCCAGCTTACCTATATCGGATAATAATTGGTTCAGGTGGCCTGAACCAATTTATCCAGATGCAGCAAAAAGTTATCAGTGGGGAGAACCTAGTTTTAAAAATATTAATGAAGGAGATCTCCCTATTCCACCACAAGAACTTTGCGTTTCTCGAATAATGATTAATGGGGAGAAAGAGAAGATTCCGAATGCTCTAGAATTTTTTAATCTCAAACATCCGGATAAGATAAATGTCATCGAAGAGGGAGATACTTATAGACCATCGTTTAAAAGACTTCACAGAAACAAGTATAGTCCAACAGCTTGTTATGGTAACAATGAGGTTCATCTGCATCCTTTTGAAAATCGTAGATTATCGGTAAGAGAGACTTTAAGAATACAAGGAGTTCCTGATAATTATGTATTGCAGACTCCAGGAAAGCTGACTAAGAAATTTAAAATGATAGGCAATGGGGTTCCAGTACCATTAGCGTATCAAATTGCATTATCAGTTAAAACCTTCTTAATTGAATTGAAACAACATACTTAAGAAATGGATGGATATTTGGTCTAAAGAAAAGCT
>NZ_JBHTLD010000394.1:0-1778 GCF_042678745.1 Pontibacter rugosus
TTCAAAAGTTTAAAAAAATCTCTTCTCTTTCTCTGCTTCTTACTAGCTAGCATCTATGCTTTGATACATGTACCTACTGTATCTTATAGAATAGATGAACTCCTTGATACAAAATTGCAGCCACCTAGCGGTAAGCCTTGGGATCCAGACGGAGGTGAGCAATATAATTCTACCAACATCAGAGTAGGAATAGTCATTTGCTCATTTGAACTCATAAAAAAGCATTGGCTTTTTGGACTTGGACAAAGTGAAGTTCAACCTGCACTAAACCAATGCTATAGTAGATTTTCTATGGAAGGGCCAGATGATTATAAATCAGCTGAATATAATACTCATAATCAGTACATACATTTCTGGTTGTCATCAGGTTTATTAGGTATCGTTCTTTTTATAGGATACATCATGTACATATTTTATAGAAGCTTTATAAAGAATGACATTCTTCTATTTACTTTTATGGTATTCATTTCTATATGTATTGCTACTGAGAATATTTTAGCAAGGCATTCAGGTGTTGTCTTTGTAGCCTTGTTCAGTAGCTTTTTAATGTTTAGAAATTCAAAACTATTAACTACTGATGCTAAGTAACATTAAATCTGCTCTTGTTCATGATTGGTTCTATACAAATGGTGGTGCTGAAAAATGTATTAAATCTTTTATCAACATAAATCCTGAATTTGACATTTTTGGGTTGATTGATTTTCTTTCTACTAAAGACAGAGCTGAAATAATAAATAATAAACATGTTCGTACAAGTTTCATACAGCAACTTCCTACAGCAAAGTCTAATCATCGAAAATTTCTCCCTCTATTCCCATTAGCTATAGAGCAATTTGATCTTTCCGGGTACGATCTTATATTATCGTCTTCAGCTTCTGTTGCTAAGGGTGTTTTAACACATGCAAATCAAGTTCATATCAGTTATTGCCACTCTCCCATGAGATATGCATGGGATTTGTATCATCAGTATCTAATTGATGCAAATTTAACAAACGGTTTTAAGGGAGCTTTTGCAAAGTATGTATTGCACCGAATGAGAATTTGGGATGTAAGTGCTGCAAACAGGGTAGATTATTTTATTGCAAACTCTGATTTCATTGCGAAGCGAATATTTAAAATATATAGAAGAGAAGCCCATGTTATATATCCCCCAGTTGATACAGAGGGATTTGACCTACATGAGCATAAAGACAATTTTTACCTTACAGCCTCTCGCTTGGTTCCATATAAAAAAATTGATTTGATAGTGAAAGCATTTACCCAGATGCCAGATAAAAAATTGATTGTTATAGGTGATGGACCAGAAATGATAAAATTGAAATCTTTAGCTTCTAAAAATATTGAGTTTTTAGGATTCCAGTCTTTCTCTGTTCTGAAAAATTATATGCAAATGGCAAAAGCTTTTGTCTTTGCTGCCGAAGAAGATTTTGGGATTGTACCAGTAGAAGCGCAAGCGTGTGGAACTCCTGTTATTGCTTTTGGAAGGGGCGGCAGCTTGGAAACAGTAATACCAGGAAAAACAGGTGTTTTTTTCTATGAGCAAACACCTGCCTCGATAAAGAATGCTATTGAGGTCTTCGATAGTAGTGCTGAGAAATTTGTGCCTTCAGTTATACGTAAGCACGCAATTAAATTTAGTGTTCAACGCTTTGAAGATGAAATGAAGCTATTTATAAAGCAAAAACTTGAGATTTTATAAATAGCTTCATTCCATCACTGTTTACTTTTCAGCTTGTTTGCATTATAAAAGAACAAAGCTAAGTAGCCAAAGCTTTAAC
>NZ_JBHTLD010000395.1:0-1776 GCF_042678745.1 Pontibacter rugosus
TTTAAAATTCTCAAACTTCGGCTATACTTCCTATATTTAACTTAGAGCAGCATGACTTATTTAAGTTTCTCTACTCATCAACTTCAAAAGAAAAACTATGATCAAAGCAGAACCTATGTTAAAAGAGGGAGCCTTAAAAGATAAAACAATCATCGTTACTGGTGGTGGTACTGGTCTGGGGCGTTCTATGGTTAAATATTTTCTGGAGCTAGGAGCAAATGTAGTTATTACAAGTCGCAAACTTGAGGTACTGCAGCAAACTGCGAAAGAGCTAGAAGAAGAAACAGGCGGAAGTATACTTGCTATTTCCTGCGATGTGCGCAAGTATGATGAAATAGAAGCAATGCTGAAGGCTACGCTAGATCGTTTTGGAAAAGTGGATGTGCTGGTAAATAATGCGGCAGGAAACTTTGTAAGCCCAACCGAACGGCTAAGCCATAAAGCTTTCGACGTGATAACGGATATCGTTTTAAAAGGAAGCTATAACTGTACACTGGCGCTGGGTAAGCACTGGATTGAGCAAAAGCAGGAGGCAAACATCCTTAATATCGTAACCACCTATGCCTGGACAGGCTCAGGCTATGTTGTGCCGTCTGCCTGTGCCAAGGCTGGTGTGCTTGCCATGACACGCTCTCTTGCATCTGAGTGGGCTAAGTATGGCATTCGTTCCAACGCTATTGCACCCGGGCCGTTTCCAACAGAAGGAGCGTGGACACGCTTATTTCCTAAGCAATTAGCTGATCAACTGGACCCGGTGAAGCGTATACCAGTAGGGCGGTTTGGGGAACATCAGGAGCTGGCAAATCTGGCAGCTTACCTCGTTTCAGATTACGCAGCTTTTGTTAACGGAGAGGTAGTGACCATAGATGGTGGCGAGTGGCTGTACGGAGCTGGTGAATTCAACTCCTTCGATCAGATTCCGCAAGATATGTGGGATGCGATGGAGAAGCAGATGCGCGGAAAAGGGCAGTAGCTTTCATAACCAACTATAAAACAAAAGAGCCGCTAAACTGCAGTTTAGCGGCTCTTTTGTTTTATAGTTTCTAACCTTGATGCTATTATGCTCCTATGATAACAGCTAGCACTACGTTAACACCTAAACCAATGGCCCAGTTCTTCCACACTTTACCAGCTTTTACCTTACGAGCATTCTTACGGTAACCGCTTTTATAGTCCTGCTGTGATAGCAGTTGATGACTGGGAGCATCCATGTTTTTTTCTTGAGGAGTGGTTACTGAACAAACAACTGCAGGGATCAAACCTATAACCGGACTAAGTAAACTTGTCACTAAAGTAGCCGTTCCAGCTGCTTTATAGCCGTCGTAATACATAGAGGCGTCTGTCTGGCCTTTCACATACAAACTTAGGCTGCTTTCTTCTGAAGCAGTTGTGGTAGCATCAGCATCAGCTATTACTTGTTTATCTGCCACTACATCTTTTGTACCAGTCATACTTGCACCAGCTCTGCTGCTTACTTCCAGTTCAAAGGATTCAGAGCTGTTATCAGCATACTGAATCAAAGTTACATCCGCTTTAGGTAAAATATAGATAGGCCCCTCCTGATTACTGAAGCGTTTATACTTTATCTCGGAAGGGGTGATTTCTAAAACTTTTGCTTCCACCTTTTCACCGGACCGTTTCATAATCATGTCCTGTGCCTGCAGGGAAGGGCTGAGGCAACCCATAAAAAGTAAGGAGAATAAAATTTGTTTCATAACTGTTTGGCTTTTAAGTTGTTTTCAAAACTCTAAAGTAAGCAGCTGCTTTATTATTAAC
>NZ_JBHTLD010000396.1:0-1750 GCF_042678745.1 Pontibacter rugosus
ATATAAATATAGAAAAATAAGGAAGCTTATCAGGGCGTGATACTATAATATGTAACGGAATCAGCCGCTGCTAAAAACAACTTCTGATAATTAGACACAGTGGCTTTGAAAATATAATATAAGTGGTTTTGAGTTCAGAATTAATATGTACCTAATTAGCCTTCCATACCTGAAGGAATATGCTTGATTGAAATAGCCTAAAAGATAAAGTGATGCGTTCGGTGGAGGAGCTGAAGCGTGGGGATCGGGATTTGGATTAGCGCTTCACATCTAATTGATTTTTGATGAGATATACTAATTATGTTGCTTACCTTACAAACAGACAGCGGCCGGAGTTCCATACTCCGGCCGCTGTCTGTTTAACTTATATTGAATGCTAAGTATAGATATTTTAGAATAAGGTGTAGCTCATCATCAGACTGTAGCTTTTTATGCTAGAGCCAAGGTTAATTACATTCGAGACCCCGCTGTTTTTTTCATATCGTAGTTCAATGGCTAATGCTTTTTGGTTTATCGGCACAGAAGCACCTACACCTGCTATCAGGCCATCAGCGTATCTGTTGAAACCATTATAGGGCAATGCCGGCCCTTCGGAGAAGAAACCAGTACTGCTAGAGCTCCTTACAGCAGTATTGGTATCTTTTAGAGCGTAGTTAATGACAAAGCCTACATTTGCATAAGGGCGCACAGCACCTTTAGGATAAGTATAACGAAGCTGTAAGGGTAGCTTTAAGTAAGCTAAATCAAATTCATAATACTCTGAAACCGTAACTCTGTTACGAGAGGTAGCAGCCGAGAACTTTTGAGGTATGTATAGTAGCTCTGTTTGCAGAGATAGCTTTTCGTTTAGGTTAGGTAAAACCAAATTGAAAAATACTCCTCCTCCTAAATTAGAAGATCTACCAAAGTCAGCATTCGTAATATAGGCATCTCCTGTAAAATCCAAGGTAGAAGTGGCATACATTATAACTGGCCCTGCCGTTATAATAGCCTTGTCTTTCCTGTTAGTAAAGGTTTTTACTGTTTCTTCAGGTGCAACACATGCATTATACTTTGTAATGATTCTTGTTAAATCGCTATGGTTAATTTTAATGTTCTGTAGTTGATTCAGTGAGATTTGTTTGCAGTCAAAAAAAGCGTAACGCAGCAGGCCAATGTATTTTGTGTCTTTTTGTTGATACCTGGTTCCTGATGTAGGATCGGTTTTCTCTATGATACGATCAACAAGTTCTTCGAAAAGGGTGTCTTTTTGAAGAAAATAAAATTCAGCATCAAAGGTGTTGCGGTAGTAATAAAGACTAGCTTTTCCTTTCACTAAAACATTTAGAAAGAGTGCCTGTGTTTCAGGACCAAGAGGGCCATCTAAGGTTACTTTTTTGGTTTCAAATGCCTTGTTATCATTTTCATATCCATAACCAGCAATGTTATTCGGTGACAATCTTTGTTCCTCTCCATTTGCAGATGATTTGAATATAGTAACCTGTGCACTTCTGGCGTCTCCGCGATAATCTATCAAGCCCTTTATCGTATCAGTACCTTGGATAATATAGCCAGGTCGGAAATTCTTTTGTGCAAAAGCAAGTGTGCAGCAGCAAACGAGCAGCAGGGTGATGTAAGCGTGTTTCATAAGCTTGTTTTACTTTAGGTAGATAAGTAGTTACATATAAGTAAGTGATGTATTATTTCAGTCAGCCTAGCAGTACTATTCTATAGTTACTGAAATGTTCTATCGAAAAAAAGCCTGTAATAT
>NZ_JBHTLD010000397.1:0-1722 GCF_042678745.1 Pontibacter rugosus
TATGACTTCAAGGGGATAAAAATTAAGTACGAACTGGTGAAGTTTACACCAGCATATAATCATTATTATACAAAAATATTTCAACATAATGATATTAACTACAGCTTTCTAGTTACTGATGTTATTATTGAGACGCTAGATTATTTGTCTGGTCTGGGCTACCACCTGTAGTTAAACTGAGGAGCTGAACCCTACTTGGAAACTCGCGGTGTCCGAAGGTCCCGCGAGCGTCTAACCCTCCAACTGCCTTTCCACGAAGCAACAGCCTATCCAACCCAGACGCTCGCAGGAGCTGCGCACGCTGCGAGGTCTATTCGCGTGGCGAGATTTTTTATACTTGGTTATGGCACATCTCCTTGTATGAGCGGAGCTATGCTTTCGAAGTCGGCGGCATTTTTTTCGTGAAACTTTCTGTATGCTTCCCTGCCTCCAAACCACGTCAGCACCTCCTCGCGCTGCAAAGATGTCTTTCCCTCTGAAAGTATACTGTGGTACGAGGAGTGCTGCCATCCGCTAAAGCTAGTTATCAGGCCGTGATGCTGCGGATTAAAGTGGATGTAAAAGACAAGCCTGGTAAAGTATGATTCAGAGCTGACTTCTTTCCTGCCGAACCGATGCTGCAACAGCCGCCCAATACGGCTATACTTGTTGTTGATGGTTTTAGCAAAGGCATTGAGCAGGTGGCCCAACTGCCGCTCTATACTTATCAGTTTCGCCTCGTCCTCTGTAAGCCATTGTGGCTTCAGCGCCTTTTCATCTTTTACCCTTACCAGGAAGTGCACATGGTTGGGCAGCAAGCAATAAGCAAAGGTTTCAGCATAAGGTGCCACATACTTGCGGTAAAGTTGCAGGAACAGCAGGTAATTTTCCGGCTCCCGGAACAGCGTTTCTTTGTTATTACCCCGTGTATAGATATGGTAGTACTTTTCCGGCTCCAGCGGAGCTGTCTGTTGCATGTACATCTATACGGCAACATTGCCTAAGTAGCTTTCATCTTGGTAACAGCAGCTCTTTCTAATGCCTGGGATAGGCGGGGTATGACTTTGAACTTAAGATGAGCCGTAATATGTGAAATTTTGAGGCACTCATACTACAAATGATAGCACACCAGCTTGAGCACAAAACTCTAACGCGGCTTCATCAGCGAGGCTACGCCTCTTACCCATCTGGAAAAGCACGAAGCATAGGTTTAATATTATCTCGCCCTATCAAGGAGCGGGATAGATTTCACCAGGTTCCTGTGCAAAGCTCCTGCCAGTGCGCTGCAGGTTGAGTCAGCACTGAGGCTATCTTTCAAGTATGCTTAGACACTTTGGTGCTTATACTTGTTTTGATGTAATAATGGCTGCATTAGCCACTCCATTGCCTCCTTTTCATCTGCAAAATCGCGGAGAATGAGGTTAAGGTTATAGGTGCTTCCCTTACTAATCATTACATCAACGGAGGTTCGGCTTTGTTCAAACGCCGAAGGTAGTCGCGCCATGCGGAGCATAGAGCTTTTAGATAACCGGGGCACATATACCTCCAGGCTCCACTCCAGGTCGGCAGGAGTAATGTCTCCCATCAAGCGGTCGTCAGCCAGCCACCGAGTTAGAGAGAAGCGATCCACTAGCTCTAATATAAGCAGGAAAGCCTCTCTGAGCTCTGGCCCTTGCAAACGCCCGGCCCATTCAGCCTTGCCTAATCGAGCTTCCCTGTCATAAGAGAGGGTTAAAAAGTTAT
>NZ_JBHTLD010000398.1:0-1717 GCF_042678745.1 Pontibacter rugosus
TTTCTATCGTTGGAATGATATATCTTTTACTCCCCAAACTCATAAGGCACTGGCTCTTCTCTTAAGCTAGGCGCCTGGCTTGCCTCGGCTGCCGGTATGGGCAGCTCAAAGTTTCCGGAATTAGCGCTGGCTTTTCTTTCAGTGAAGGATGCTGTCTTTGTAAATGTCCAGCCTGTTGGGTTCGGCATTCTGTCTGGCCTTACTATAAAAAGACCCCGATCCTGATTATTAATAATCTCATAAGCCTTCTGAGGATTGTAGTAATGCAGCCTCACCAGATCATACCAGGCGAGTCCTTCCATCGCAAACTCTTTTATACGCTCTTCAAACACAACATCCCAGGTAAGCGGCCCTTCAAAAGCGGGTAAGCCTGCCCGTGTATGCACCGCATTGAAATACTCTAAAGCTCTTGCATCTGAGGAAGAAGCACTGTTACCAAGTGCTGCCTCTGCGTAGATCAGATACATTTCCGCCAGCCTTAGCATGTATGTATTGTTAGGATAGCGCTGTGTAGTTGCCTGCCCACCAAGGTCTTTTGCTTTACCAACCACGTATTTCTTGATGCTGGCAAAGCTTTCGTTTGCAGCGGCTGTTGGCGCAGGAAACACTAATCCCTGCTCTCTTTCAGTTCCGTCAGCATCTCTTACCGTCTGGGATATTTCCGGGTATTGTGCTCCGGGCAACATATAAGTTGCCTTTAGTCTATCATCCAACGTAAAACCAGGCAGTCTGCCATCATCTTCATCCGTGTTCGGGTTACCTTCTGTCACCAATCCGTTATAGAGGTTCAGCATCCACCAGGAAGCACCCAGGTCACCTCCCCAGCCATCGCCGTTGGCAATATCATTGCTAAAGGTGATCTGCGATACCATGGTGTTGGCATAGCCATACTCAGAGGTAAAAACCCACTGCTGCTCAAACAGCGACTCAGCATTGTTATCATAAGGAAAACGGAACAAGTCAGCATATTCAGGAAGCAATGAGCGGCCACTCATGGTAATCACCCTTTCTGCATACTCTTTCGCTTTATCCAGGAACTCCTGATTTCTGTTGCCGCTAGCCCCTACACCGGCTCTGGTCAGGTAAGTTCTGGCCAACATACCTTCAGCTGACCACTTGGTTACTCTACCGGGCTGTACCGGCGTTGCAGGCAAATTTGCTGCAGCAAAGAGGTAGTCTCTTGTAATAAACTCCCAAACACTTTCTACTGTGTTGCGCCGTACGGCAGGGTTGTTTAGTAGCTCCAGGTTGTTATCAATGATCGGAACAGCACCATAGTTCATCACCAGGTAGCTATACGCAGTGGCGCGCATAAAGCGTGCTTCGGCTAGAGCGTGGTTTTTTATGTTCTCGCTTACCTCTGCTCCGGCATATTTATTTATGTTCTGGATCAGCGTATTTGATTGCCCAATCACAATAAAGAAAGCACGATATGCTTCGTTATTAGAGAGAGACACTTCGGTTGTATTAAACAATACATCGTCTCTGTATCCGTAGGCACGAAAAGTGGTTCCTCCTCGTAAATCTCCCAATGCCCATGAGGCCTTATCTACATAATCTTTCCAAACCACACTGTATAGCGGTGCCGAGGCAGCTAGTACTTGCTCATTTGTCTTAAAAAAATTGGCATCCACCAGGGTGTCTTGTGGAGCTCTATCCAGAAACTCCTTCTCACAGCTTGAGAACACAGATAGTACAAGAAGCCCTCCTATATATA
>NZ_JBHTLD010000399.1:0-1706 GCF_042678745.1 Pontibacter rugosus
CTGTCAAAGCATTTTCAACTATTTGACAAAAATAGCATAGCTGTTACTGTTGATGATGGTGATATATCTTTTTATAACTATATGTTCCCGCTGTTAAAGCAGAGAAACATACCTGCTATATTATTTATTATTACTGAACTTATTGATACCAACATCCCTTTTTGGTGGGATGAGCTTGTATATCTACTTGGAGATGCTGAAGGAGAGAAGAAAGTATGGGAAGTTAAAAGTTGGCTTAATAAAGACAGAGTTGAGTACCTAGAGAAGCTAAGAGAACTGTCCGACAAGCCGAGGCTTGAGCAAGTGCAGTTAACTACAGAGCAACTCCTGGAAATGCAGCAGGCTGGAGTTATCATAGCCAATCATTCACATACCCATCCCATGTTTGATAAGTGTACTGCTGAAGAGCTAAAGCAGGAATTACAAAATTCAAAGGCCTTCTTTCAAAAACACGGGTTAAATGGGTATGAATTGTTAGCATACCCAAATGGCAATGTAAACTTATTAGCTGAAGAAATTGCCAAGCAGGAAGGAATTAAATACGCATTTTTGTTCGACCATCAGTTATCGGACCTTAGCGGTAACCCTTACAGAATATCTAGATTGAGTGTTACTGACCAAATCAGTATAGGTAAAATGAGGTTTATTCTAAGCGGATTTCACTCAAAACTGTTACCGCTCCGAAAGAAACTTTACAATATGTTAAAGAGGTAGAGTTGAACTCTATAAAGGTACTACATCGTGTAGAGCTAATCGAGCGTCAAACCATACTCCCTATGAAACAACTATCCTTGTTTCATAGGGAGTATGGAACATATCATCGATGACTGTGTATTTTATCAAACACTTATTTAGTTGTTGATAGGTCAGGTAAGTGATTCTTTTCGCTTTTCTAGCTGTTTCACAACTTTTGCTGGATTGCCGACTGCAATTGACCAGGCTGGTATATCGTTTACAACAAGTGAGCCTGCTCCAACTACAGATCCTTCACCAACCGTAACACCAGGCATAACAATAGACCCCATACCAACTACACATCCTTTCTTTAAGGTAACAGGGAGTTTTATATAACCAAGATCATTGTATCTGTCATACTTATGATAACTTGATAGATCTCTCTTGTGGCATAAGATTAGGCACCTGCTCGCAACCCATACATCATCCTCAATATGAATCAGGGAAGCATTGTGCACATCAAAGTAAACATCATATCCAATGGCCACGTTCTTCCCAACATGGCATCCCACCATTCTCCATATGGAAGGTCTTAAGCTTAAGCTAATACGATCTAAAATAACCCAATTCTTAGCAATCTTGAAAAGCCACCAGTGTGACACCATTTGCGCTTTTAAGTATGCTGCGCGTGGGACTTTTTTTAATAATTGGAAAAACCTGCCTGTACTCATCTAACTTTTTGCTTGTAAAATTAAGCAAATATTTGTTGAAATGTCTTTAGAGTAAGCCAAGATAGTTTAGAAATCAGGATATATTGTTGTAGGTAAACTGTATACTTAATCAGGAGGCACTAATCACTGGTAGACAGTATTCCAAATGTTTGTAAATCAGTTTACTGAGGTCATTGGTATTGCACGAGTTAATGACTTTATCTTCTATTTCGTACTTAAGTTGGTGTTTTTTGTTTAATCTAGTTTATCAAGTAATAAGTTGTAAAAGAACTCATTTGGTGTATGTAGATATTACAATAG
>NZ_JBHTLD010000400.1:0-1693 GCF_042678745.1 Pontibacter rugosus
GTAATTTTATTTCGGGATGACTAACGGGAGGGTTCGTAATCTCATAAAGAACGTGTCCTTTTATTCCTAAGAAAGGTATTTTTACAAAATTGCCTTCAGGAAAGCAATTCCCCCAAGTTTCTATGCTAGCAGATTGCTCATCTTTTGCCATTATGAGCATTTTGGAAGCAACCATATAAGGAACTTCTACCCAACCACTCATATGAAAATTCCTGCCATCTATAAGGAGCCTTATATCTTTATCAATAAATCTCCCTTGCCATTTATTCAATTCATCTTGAATTTCAAATCCCTCGATAAAAGGCAGTAACAGATGCTTTGACCAGCCATTCCCAAATTCATGACACTTATATTGCTTTTGATTATAATTAAATATTAGATCCTCCGGCAGGTCAAGTTTAGTATATAATCTATAATAAGTTCTGTATCCCCTTACCTTGTCTCCTTCTAAGCACAACCGAAGTGGTGCAATAGTGTACCCTTTCCTAACTTTATTCTCATTAAATTCATAGAAATCTGTATTTCCTGTCCAATTTTGATAATTCCGTCTTACAATACTGAGGATAGATTGTCCCAACTCATTATTTACGTCGTTGATTGCATTATATAATCTGCTCGATAAGTTAAGATGCTTATTACCAAATGATAATAAGGTATATCGGAGTGTAGAATCATCTAACTGCTCGCCTGGAACAAGTCCAGAAGATGCAAAAAATGCAGGGAGTGCTTTGATATCAAGGGGTGAAAACACACATTGCGAAAGAGGTTTGCCAACGTATATCCAGCTTGAATTTGAAAAAGGATGTAGTTCAAAGAATCCAAGCTCTGTGTTATTTTTGATTATGCTCCACTCCTCCAAATCTTGCCATAGCAAATTCCAATTTGAGCCTTCATTTTGGTTGGGTAATACCGGAAGGTTGTATTTTGCAAAAAACCTTTTTGATGGTGGGTAATATGAAATTTTACGAGATGATATGTTCTCATCTTCTGTTAAAGGAATGATAAATAAAATTAAATACACTAAATAAAGTGGATATTCAACTGGTATACCGTCTATGCTTGAAACGCCTTTTATCCATTTATTATACACATAAAAGGCATTTTCTAACAAGTTTCCATTTCTTGGACTTCCAGGTATACCGATACGTACAGCATTAATAAAGTCTAAGAAAATGTCTTCATCACTTAAACTGAGCCCATTCTCTCTTCCTATATTGATTATGTCTTGTCTTGTTACAAAGAGATATACTTCCTCTTCTGCTTTATCTTCGTTAAACAACCATTTACCAACAGCATTATTCCATTGCAAATACTTCACAGCTAAATTATTAATCGACTTTAAAATTTGTTTTCAATAGTATATTCTGAAGCTTGTCTTATATTCTCCACCTTTTAATCCCTACACCCTGTTGAATTATATACATCTTTATGATTATCAAAAATTATCTAATTAGCCTCCACCCATTTTTAGAAAGCTCCCGTTGAACGTTTCTATAAAGGCATAAGAAATTTGTTTGAAGAACAACACTGGGATGATGTGAGCCATAAAGCCCGAAACTCTTACTTCTCTTTTCATACCCATGCAGATATATCCAGCTACCTAGGTACTGTTCAAGTTGGATAATGCAATATTGTCTTTTGGTTATTGAAATCTAACTGCACTGTAGCGACATTTAGAAATGGGAATTAAGTG
>NZ_JBHTLD010000401.1:0-1691 GCF_042678745.1 Pontibacter rugosus
GTAATGTCATGAGAGATAACTAATTCTACAGTAATTGAATATTTTATTCTGCACGAAGAAACCAGATGAAATAGGCATATTAAAGATTTACAGTATTAATAATTGTTACAATAGTGGTGTCAAGCCTACTTTTAGATTCTCCATCGCAAACAAACAGAATGCTTAAAATTCAAAACTATCTTATCACAGTATCTGGCATCATTTCAGGTATTTTTATCGCTTTTCTTTCAACAGTAATCTTGAGCTTAAAGCAAGAACGAACAGATAGGCAAGTGATCATAAACAGGCTATCTAACAAATTGACTAGTTATCGTCGAGTTTTATATGCAGTGATGCAAAGTCATGATTTCTGGCTAAAGAGGGATGTAGGCTTACCTGAAAGTCGGCCATTTGAAAGTTGAAAAAATCTTTAACTTTAAATGGTATGAAAAAGACACGCTTCACAGAATCACAGATCATCAAGGCCCTCAAGGAACATGAGAATGGCCGCCATGCCCAGGAGCTCTGCCGGGAGTTGGGCATCACCACAGCCGCCTTCTACAAGTGGCGCCAGCGCTACGGCGGTCTGGAAGTAAAGGAGCTAAAGCGGATGAAGGAGCTGGAGGAGGAGAATGCCCGCCTCAAGAAGATGTTCGCAGAGTTGTCCCTTGTGCACCACGCCCTGAAGGATGCCGTGGAAAAAAAGCTGTAGGGCCTGACGAGAAAAAGGCGCTGGTGGAGTTCATGGTGGAAGAGCACGGGGTGAGCGTACGTCAGGCCTGCAAGGCCTCAGGGGTGGCCAGAAGCACCTATCAGTACAAAGCAACGGAGAAAGACGACAGCCTGGTAGAAGAGCTGCTGCAAAGCTTGGTGGCCAAGCACCCGGCCATCGGCTTCTGGCAGTGCTTCCACCGGATCAGGAGGATGGGCCATGCTTGGAACCACAAGCGCGTCTATAGGGTCTACAGCCAGCTCAGGCTCAACATTCGCAGGAGGCATAAAAAGAGGCTGCCGGCGCGGGTAAAGCAGGCCCTGTTCCAGCCCGAGAAGGTCAACCAGGTGTGGTCGGTGGACTTTATGAGCGACAGCCTCTGGGACGGCCGTAAATTCAGGCTCTTGAACATCGTCGATGATTACAACCGGGAGGTCCTCTCGATGGAGGCGGACCTGTCGATCCCGGCTTTGCGCCTGATAAGGGTGCTGGAGTACCTCAGGGAGTTCAGGGGGCTGCCGGAGATGATTCGGGTGGACAACGGCCCGGAGTTCATCTCGCAAAAGCTGGAGGACTGGTGCAGGGAGAACAAGGTGAGGCTGTTGTTCATTCAGCCCGGCAAGCCGACGCAGAATGCCTACATCGAGCGCTGCAACGGCAGTATCAGGAGGGAGTTGCTGAACGCTTACGTGTTCAGAACACTGTCGGAGGTGCGTCAGAAGGCAGACGAGTGGATGGAGGACTACAACCACCACCGGCCCCACCAGGCACTGAATTTCAGAACGCCTGTGGAATTATTGGAAGAGATTGTAACTTGAAAAACCAACTTTACAGTGGCTCAATTTTCGGGGGGAGGTCACTAGCTCAATTGGCAATTGATAGGCAAATTAAAATAATTTTGATTGTTTGTAATTCATAGCAAAATCAAAAGCTTTCTGTAAGGTTTTTTCCCCTATACCATTATAATTAACGAGTGTTACCATAGAATAAACTTCAGGAT
>NZ_JBHTLD010000402.1:0-1688 GCF_042678745.1 Pontibacter rugosus
CTATTTTCTGCTTCAATAACATAAGGTGCATAGGATGCAGGCTTTAGGAGCTGTTTAAAATAAAAGAAGCCTTTTGCTGCTGCAGAAGGCTTCTTTTTGTGTAGTAAGTATAATTGTTCTTTAACGAGAAATAGCGCTTAGCTGGCTTTGAAACATCTCGATCATGGCAGTTTTGGTACCTATCTTGCGGTTAAAGTTTCTGATTTTGCCCTTCAGCATATTTCGGAATGATTCGTTGTTTGATGAATCGTTTAACTTTTCAAGGTTAGCCTCCAGCAGCTCAAGCTCATTACGGTCAGATTTAATGAACTCACGCAGGGCATTAATTCTGGCCTGAAGGCCGTCTATCTCAGAGTATGTCTCTTCTGTAGCCTGTTGGCGCTTGCGGATATAGTGTTCTAAGCTGCTCATCTCAAACACACGGTCGCATGCTTTAATGAAGCGCTCCCACACGGCGTCAGAAACCTCAGGGCGTACCGGGCCTAGCTTCTTCCACTCAGCCTGCAGTTCTTTGGCACGCTTAACGGCCTCCCCTAAACTGCGCTCCTGTAACAGGCGCTCAGCTTCGGCGGCAAGATTTTGCTTGCCTTCATAGTTCTGCTCGTAAAACTGCTCGCGCGAGGCAGACTTCTCTTTCTGTATCTTGTTCTTCAGCCTTTCAAAAAAGTGGTTGTGTGCTTTTCTGAAGTCACCCCACATTTTGGTCATGGCATTACGGGATAGCGTGCCGCCTACTTCTTTCCACTGGTTCTGCAGTTGTTTCAGTTTTGCAGTGGTTGCCTCCCAATCTTCGGAATTTTGTAACGCGTATGATTGGTTGATTAAGTCTCTGTACCGCTCATACGTGCGGTTCTGCATCCGCTTCTTATCTTCAAAGAAGTTCTTCTTACGCTCAAAGAAGTTCTCTACTGCATTTCTGAAGCGCTCTTCTATTTCGTCGGTAAGTTCTTTTTCTACCGGGCCTGTCTTGATCCAGGTGGTACGCAGTTCCTTCAGCTTGTCTGTTGCTTCTTTCCACTCAATGCTCTCGCTGTGCGCTTCGGCCTCCTGTATCAGGCTTACCTTGATACTAAGGTTCTTCTCACGGTTCTGCTTAATGGTATCGTTGATCTCTTCCTCGGCTTTGCTTAGCGTATGGTAAACTTGCTCAAAATCACCGAGGGCATCAAAGTTACCTACCTGCTCTTTCATGTGCAGCACTTTCATCAGGAAAGAGCCTTTGTTCTCTGAGGTTGCGATACGCTCCAGCAGGCCGTTCACCTTTTCCTGGAACATTTCGAAACGCTTGGCGAAGTATACCAGCGAGTCATCTTCAGACTCTTTTACATCACCCACCTGTCTGGCAGGATAATTCATAAAGGGCTTAAGCCATACTTGCTGGTCCTGAACAAAGCCATATTTCTTAGCCTGTTCTAATAGGTCGTTGTTTTCCATTTCTGGATAGGGTTAGGGTCGTACGTAAATTGGGTAAGGCATCGGGTAAACTAATTTTAACATACGCAGGCTTACCTGCAGCGTTTGCTATTGGCATTGGCCTGAACAAACAGCTGAGCAGTTACTAAAAGAGAGCATGGTGTTAAAATCAGTAGGGTGCACTTTACCCATACAGTTTTTTACAAGTTTAAGTATTTCAGCGCAATTTTGTGAAGCAAAAACACATGAAATTTTACGATATTTGTAATTCTTTA
>NZ_JBHTLD010000403.1:0-1651 GCF_042678745.1 Pontibacter rugosus
AAGTTGAATTTAACGTCTAATAACGGTGGAAGAGAACAACGAAAAAGCAGAAATTTATTCCCAAAGAGTAAGAGCCGGGAAGAGAACGTATTTCTTTGATGTGAAGTCAACTCGCTCTAACGATTACTACGTGACTATCACGGAGAGTAAGCGTAAAATGCAGGACGACAGCTTTTCATACGAGAAACACAAGATTTTCCTTTACAAAGAGGACTTCGCCAAATTCTTGGAAGCACTTCAGGGAACAGTAGACCACGTTAAATCTGAACTTTTGACAGAAGAAGCTTTAGCTGCACTGGAGGTACCAGCAGCAGAGCCATCTGAAGTAACCTATGAAGGTGAATTGAAGTGGGAATAATTTTTCCGCTTTAATAGACATACGATATAATAAGGCCCATCGCTTACGCTTTGGGCCTTATTGCTTTATGCCATCTACTGTTTTCTTATCCCTGCCCCTCTTGCCCATAATTCATATGGGTTAACTGCACAATGCTGCCTTAATTATTGTATATTTGCGGCCTGAAAATAACAACTAATTATACATGGGACTACGATGCGGTATTGTTGGACTTCCGAATGTTGGAAAGTCTACTCTGTTCAACGCAATTTCTAACGCAAAGGCAGAATCTGCCAACTATCCTTTCTGTACCATAGAGCCAAACGTTGGGGTAATCACAGTTCCCGACGAACGCCTGCAGATTCTGGAGGAGCTGGTACACCCGGAGCGTGTGCTGCCAACAGTAATTGAATTTGTGGACATCGCAGGCTTGGTAAAAGGTGCCAGCAAAGGCGAAGGATTAGGCAATAAATTTCTAGCTAACATACGCGAGGTTGATGCTATCATTCATGTGGTGCGATGCTTTGAAGATGATAACATTGTACACGTTGATGGCAAGGTTAACCCTATTGCTGACAAAGAAATCATCGATACAGAGCTTCAGCTGAAAGACCTGGATTCTGTAGACAAGAAGATTCAGAAGGTAGTTCGTTCTGCTAAATCAGGCGATGCCAAAGCGAAGAAAGAACTGGCAAGCCTTGAGAAATATAAAGCTCACCTGGAAGCAGGTTTGAATGCCCGTAGCCTGGACGTAACGGATGATGATCTGGAGGCTGTAGAGGATTTAAAACTACTAACAGCTAAACCAGTGATTTATGCTGCCAACGTAGATGAAAACTCCATGAACGATGGCAATCAGTTTTCTAATGCACTTGCAGAGCATGTGAAGAATGAAAATGCGCAAGTTGTACTTATCTCTGCTTCTATCGAAGCTCAGATTGCAGAACTAACAGATCCGGAAGAAAAGGAAATGTTTTTGTCTGAGTATGGCTTAACAGAGTCTGGCTTGAATAAGCTAATCCGTGCTTCTTACCAGTTACTAAACCTGATCACCTACTTTACCGCAGGTGTAAAAGAAGTACGCGCCTGGACTATCGAGAAAGGCTGGAAAGCTCCTGCTGCTGCCGGCGTTATTCACTCCGACTTTGAGAAAGGCTTCATCCGTGCTGAGGTTATCAAACTGCCGGACTATCAGCAATATGGAACAGAGGCTAAAATAAAAGAGGCTGGTAAAATGGCTGTAGAAGGTAAAGAATACGTGGTGCAGGACGGTGATATCATGCACTTCCGCTTTAACGTGTAAGTATTCATTAT